>CATKDT010000054.1 GCA_949746675.1 uncultured Clostridia bacterium | reverse complement strand
GTTATATTTTGGATTTGTGTGTTTTTCCATTTGCCCATCTGTCATTAATACTGTTTCTAGTACTTCTCTTGCTTTTGCTTCATTATATTTTGCTCCTGCATTTTCTGCTCTGCTAAATACTCCTTTATCACTAAATACTGCACTTAGCGAAACAGCTGCAAGTATTAGTAATACTATTAGGGTCACAAAGTATGCAAGACTCTAAATTAATTATTATAATAATGCTAGTTAATTTTATTTTAACCATAAAAAAGACAATGTTTACACACTGTCTTCTTGCTTTTATTTTGAGGTGAAATATCCTGGAACGTCGGCCAGGTCAACTTTAGCATATTCTAAGCTAATTTTTTCTGCACTATATACTGTTCCATTTCCACCAACTAATTTTGTGCAATTTGTAAATAAACTTTCTGATGTTGTTATTCCGGTTGTGGTCCAGCTACTACTAGCATAAATTGTTGTTAAATTAGAACAGTTATTAAATAAATTTTGCATTGTAATAACTTTACTTGTATTGAAGCTACTTAAGTCTAGAGTAGTTAAAGCTGTACACCCACTAAACATCGAACTCATATTGGTCACATTTGTAGTATTTAATGAAGATACATCACAGCTTGCTAAACTAGTACATCCCTCAAACATCGAAGTCATACTTGTAACTTTGCTAGTATCTAGATAATTCATATTTGTAATTGTTGTAAGATTACTACATCCACTAAACCACATTGCTGTAGTTGTTGGCGTAATAGTATTTGTAAAATCAACTGATGTAATACTTTCTTTGTTTGCATACCATGGAATTTGTGCTGTTGTAGTTATTGTAATATTACTTATATCTCCATATTGTGTATATGTTCCTTTTCCTTCTAATGTTTTATTTGTGCTACTAAATACTAGGCTTCCATCACCATAAAGAGTAGCAAATATACCTTTAACGTTTTGCCTTTCTCTATAAACTTCTCCCATATCTCCATCATATATGTTTGATAACTTTTCCATTTCAATTACTTGAGCTTTGCTTTTTTCTACCATTGAATAAAATAGTGTAGCAAGAATAATCAATATAAACATTACTGTTACAAATGCTAATACTGCTATTGAGCCTCTTTCATTTTTCATCTGTTACCTCCTTGAATTTAATTAAGTTTTCTCTTTTGATGCTAATTTTTATTGTACTTATTTAGTTTTATTGCACTTTATATTTTACTTATTTTATTGTTTCTTTGATTTTGTTGTACTTTTTTTCTTAGTACTTTTCTTTTTGGTTGCGCTTGTTTTTTTCTTAGTTGTAGTACTCTTTTTCTTCGTAGTTTTTTGTACTGTTTCGTTTTCACTTGGATCCCATTTTTCTCCTACTTTTGGTGCATTCCATGAAATATAATTGCAAGGTTTCTCAAGTTTTTGTGAATTGTTTGAGCAAATAAAATACTTCTTTCCTCTTTTTGTTTTTCTAACATATACTTCTGCTCCGCACACTGGACATGGAACTTCAATTTTTTCTTCAAATGGTTTTATGTTTTTACATTCTGGGTATCCTGGACAAGCTAAAAATTTACCATAGCGACCATATTTTACAACCATGTTTTTTCCACATTTTTCACACACAATGTCAGTAACTTCTGCTTGCAATTCAACATGTTCTAGTTCCTTATCGACTTTATCTAAAGTTTCTTTAAATGGTGTGTAGAATTCTCTAATTACTTGTTTCCAAGGTTCTTCCCCTTCTGATACTTTATCAAATTGATTTTCAATATCTGCTGTAAACTCTACATTTACAATATTTGAAAAGTTTTCCACAAGTAATTTATTTACTACTTTTCCAAGATCTGTTGGAACTAGCTGTTTTTGATTTTTTTCAATATAATGTCTATCTATAATTGTAGAAATTATTGATGCATACGTACTTGGACGACCAATTCCCTTTTCTTCTAAAGCTTTTACTAGACTTGCTTCTGTGTATCTTGCAGGTGGCTCTGTGAAACTTTGTTTTGGGTCTAGTTTTTCCTTTTTTACTTCTTCGTGAGCAATTAACTCAGGGATTTTTGACTCATCATCTTCATCTGTTTTTTCGTCTTTATCTTCTACATATAATGTCATAAATCCTTTGAATTTGAGTGTTTGTCCATTTGCTTTAAAATTATATACATCTTTACAATTTGATTTTGTATCAATTTGTGCTGATATTGTATCATATTCTGCTGGAGACATCTGACTTGCTATAAATCTATTATAAATTAGTCTATATAATTTATATTGTTCTGGTGTTAGTGAATCTTTTATCTTTTCAGGTTCTAATTCTATATATGTTGGACGTATACCTTCGTGAGCATCTTGTGCTCCAGATTTTGTTTTATAATATCTATTTTCATAGAATTTATCACCATATTTTTGTGTAATATGTTCTTTTGCTTTTGCTCTTGCTTCTTCTGATATTCTAGTAGAGTCAGTTCTCATATATGTTATTAAACCAACTGAACCTTTTTCAGGAACTTTTACACCTTCATATAACCCTTGTGCAACACTCATAGTTTTTTTGATTGGAAAACCTAACTTTCTAGAAGCTTCTTGTTGCATTGTGCTTGTTGTAAATGGTGGCGCTGGTGTTCTTTTCTTTGTTCCTTTTTTTACATTTGTTACTATATATTTTGCCTCTTGAATGTCTTTTAAAATTTTGTCAACTTCTTCTTTATTATGAAGTTCTAATTTTTTGTCATTCATTCCCGATAGTCTTGCGGTAAATTTTTCGTCATTTTTTGACAGTGTAGCAAATATATTCCAATATTCTTCTGGAATAAAAGCTTCTATTTCGCCTTCTCTTTCAACTATTAATCTGACCGCTACTGATTGGACACGTCCTGCTGATAGACCTCTTTTTACCTTTTTCCATAATATTGGGCTAATCTTATACCCAACAATTCTGTCCATTACACGTCTTGCTTGTTGTGCATCTGTTAAATTCATGTCTATTTTTCTAGGCTCTTTTATACATTTCTGTACTGTTTCCTTAGTTATTTCATTAAATGTAACTCTGCAAAGTGTGTCTTTTGGAATACCTAAAATATATGCTAAATGCCATGCTATTGCTTCTCCCTCACGGTCAGGGTCAGTTGCAAGATATACTGTTTTTGCATTTTTGGCATCTTTCTTTAAGTCATTTATTAACTTTGCTTTTCCTCTAATGTTAATATATTCTGGCTCAAAATCATGTTCTACATCAACTCCTAATTTTGATTTTGGCAAATCTCTAATATGTCCAACTGAGGCAACAACTTTTACATTGTTACCTAAAAATTTCTTTATTGTATTTGCTTTTGATGGTGATTCCACTATTATTAATTTGTCTATCATTTCTTCCTCTCACTTTACTTATTATAATTAACAACCTCTTTTATTTCAACATAAATCCTATCTTCTACATTATTAATAGAAAGTTCCTTTGCTTTTTTTCCCATTTCTATTAAGGTTTTCTTATCAGATATTAAAGAATTTATCATTTCGCTTAAAGTTTGTTCATTCAAGTCTTTATCAAGAATAACTTTTGCAACTTTCTTTTTTTCTAAAGCTCTTGCATTATATTCTTGATGATTTTCTGTTGCAAATGGAAATGGTATTAAAATCGCAGGCTTACCAACCTTTTCAATTTCAATGCTTGTCATTGCCCCACTTCTTGCAACTATTAAATCGCATATATTCATTGTTTCTTCCATATTATATATGTAATCTTTTATGTGTATTCCTTTTATATTATTAATGTCAATTCCCTCTTTTTCAAGTTCTTCCTTAATTAGAGGATATTGTTTTGGTCCAGATGCCCATAGTACTTGATAATTATTATGATTATTTTTCTTTATAATGTCTATTATACTTGAATTAATGCTTTGCGCTCCTTGACTTCCACCAAATATTAACACTAATGGCATAGTTTTGTCAAATCCTAGTTCTGTTTTTTTATTTTCTATTGTAGTTTCATCATAGTCTAATCTTTTTATTTTTGTTGGCGTTCCTGTAACTATAACATTTTTATTCTTAATATTTTTTTTAGTTTCTTCAAATCCGACAAATATCTTTTCAGCATTTTTTGCAAATATTTTTGTTGCAATTCCTGGAAGCACATTGCTCTCATGTATCACATATGGCACTTTTAGTCTTCTTGCTGCCATACATACTGATACACATATATATCCACCTGTTCCAACTATAATATCTGGTTTAAATTCTCTTATTATCTTTTTTGCTTCATTAACTGATTTCATTGTTTTAAAAAAACGCTTCATATTTTCTATTGTTAATCTTCTTGGTATTCCATAACTATCAATAGTTTTTAATTCATATCCAGCATGTGGAACTAGATTTTTTTCCATTCCTCGTTCTGTTCCAATAAAAACAATTTCTGAATTCTTTTCTTCTTCCTTTATTTTATTCGCTATTGCAATCCCAGGATTTATATGTCCTCCTGTTCCTGCTGCTGCAACTATAACTTTCAAAATATTTTCCTCTTTACTTTATTTTTTGTCAAACTCTTTTAACTTTATTATTTATTTTTGTCAAAGTTTCTTAACATTTTATCAAATCTTCTTAGCATTGCGTGAAACTCCTAGTAACAATCCAACACATCCTAATAATATTAAAAGTGATGTTCCACCATAACTTAAGAATGGTAGTGACATTCCTGTATTTGGAATTGTATTTGTAACAACTGCTATATTTATTAATGCTTGAGCTGTTATTAATGTAGTTATTCCTATTGCCACTAAGCTTTCAAACATATCTCTTGCTCTTATTGATATAAGTACTCCCCTAATTGCAAATAATGTAAATAGTATTATTACTGCCCCGCATCCTACAAATCCAAGCTCTTCTGCAATTATCGCAAATATAAAGTCATTATGGGCTTCTGGTATGTATAAATATTTTTGTTTACTCGCTCCAAGTCCTACTCCAAAGAGTTTTCCAGATCCTATTGCATATAATCCTTGAACTGTTTGATAACCTTTGTCACTCATATTTTCAAAAGGACGTAACCATGCTTCAATTCTATCAGATCTAAAGCTTGATGATAATTTATCTTTAAACACTAGAAGTATGAATCCTAGTCCTGCTATTCCCATTGCAGCTAATGAAAATAGATACCTAAATTCACAACCTGCCATTATAATAATCACTACTGCAATTATTCCCATTACTATTCCTGCACTTAAATGATTTTGCACAAAATAAAGAATTGCAACTGGTATCATCAAGGCAATTAATGGTTTTAATGCTTTTTTCCAAAATTCTTCTAATTTAAATTGTTTTGAAAAATTATTGAATTCATTCCTTTCATCGGTGAAATATCCTGCAAAATATATTATTAGCCCAATTTTAGTTAACTCTGATGGTTGCATTTGAACTCCTATTTTTATCCATCTACGTGCTCCTCCACCTTCAACTCCAACTTTAGGGATTAAAACAGTAAATAATATTGCAATAGAAAGTATGTATATAAGTTTATAATGTTTTTTTAATAGTTTCATAATTGGGTCATTTAATTTTATTATTAAAAACATTAGTACAAGTCCGCCAATCGCTGCTATACCTTGTGTTATTACATATCTATAACTATTGCCATATTCTGAAAGAGCTGAGGGCGCACTTGCCGATAGTACCATTACTATTCCAAATGCAAGTAATATAAGTACTATAATTAGTAGTGGCATATCTACTCTATTTGCTTTTTTTATACTTGATATTTTTCTAGTATTTGATGCTATCTTAGCCATTTTCCCTCCATTTTTTTATTGATATAATTATGCAGTTTTTCTTCTACTTATATCAAAATTATATTTATTGCTTTTTTAAATTATACTGAAAGTACTCCTATGATTGACGCCAATAATGTTACTATTGTAAATACTGATACTACTTTATTTTCATTCCATCCAATTAGCTCAAAATGGTGGTGTATCGGTGCCATTTTGAAAAATCTTTTTTTTGTCTTTTTATAATATGTTACTTGTATTATTACTGATAAAGTTTCAATTACTGGTATTATTGCTATTATTAACAATAATAATGGTAGTTTCATATATAATGATATACCTGCAATTGCTCCACCTAAAAGTAATGATCCTGTATCTCCCATTATTATATGTGCTGGATGTAAATTAAATAATAAAAATCCTAATTCTGATCCTATAACTATTGATCCAAATATTGTTGTTTCCTTTATGTTCCAAATTATTGATATTACTGTTAAACAAGTCAAAATTATTGTTGTTACACTTGTTGATAGTCCATCTATCCCATCTGTTAAGTTCACTGCATTTGTTGTTGCAACTATTACTCCAACAGCAAATGGAATATAAATGTATATTGGTAATGTAATAGATTTATTCATAAAAGGAATTATTATATCTGTCCCATTTCCAAATACAAAGACTAGCATACATACATAAGTTATTGAGATCAATATTAAACCTATCATTTTTGCTTTTGGACTTAGTCCATCTGTATTATGCAATACTACTTTTTTGAAATCATCAACTAACCCAACTATTCCAAAACCTATTGTTACAAATATCATAGGCAGTAGTCTAGTTGCTATTACTAGTTCATCTACTGAATAGTCAATATATAGAAACGCACTTAGAAGTAATGTTGCTGTTATTAATATTAAGCCCCCCATTGTTGGCGTTCCTTTCTTTTTTAAATGTGATTCTGGTCCATCTTCTCTTTCTGATTGACCCACTTTTAATTTTCTTAGTAATGGTATTACTATCAGAGATATAGCTACACTTGTTGCAAATGATAATAGTAATATCTTAACTTGAAAACTCATTAGGTTTTCCTCCATTTTTATTAAAATTTTTGCTATACATTAATTGTCGTATGGTTTTATTGTCCTTTTTTCTTTTTTATTTGTATTAATTTATTTCCATATTATCGATAATTTCTTTTATTATAACCCTTTCATCATATGGATGTTTTATATGATTTATTTCTTGGTAAGTTTCATGTCCTTTTCCTGCTAAAACAATTATATCTATTTTGCTTGCCATTTCAATTGCTTTTTTTATTGCTTCAGTTCTGTTAACTATACATTCATATTTTCCTTTTGTTTTTTTCATTCCAACTTCAATTTCGTCCACAATTGTTTGTGGATCTTCTGTTCTTGGGTTGTCAGATGTAATTATTGTATAGTCTGCAATTTTACCTGATATTTCTCCCATTATTGGTCTTTTTCCTGGGTCTCTATCTCCACCACAGCCAAATACTGATATTACTCTTCCTCTAGTATATGCTGATACAGCTTGTAAAATGCTTTGTAAACTTTCAGGTGAATGTGCATAATCTAGCATTATTGTTAATCCAAGTTTGTTTTCAACAAGTTCTGATCTTCCTGGAACTTTCACATCTTCAAGTGCTAGTTTGATATTTTCTGTTGAACATCCTAAAACTTCTGCAACTGATATAGCAGCTAAACTGTTATATACACTAAACCTTCCTGGAATTCCAGTTTTTATTCTTTCGTTTTTTCCATTTACTTTAACTCTAAAGTCTACATAAGAATTTGTAATTGTTATGTCTTTTGCAAGCATATTGCTTTCATTGTCAATTCCATATGTTTTTATATCACATTCTGGAGCTAGTTTTAAAACCTTTGTTGTATGTATATCATCTACATTTATAAATCCTCTTTTACACATTTTGAATAGTAATGCTTTTGAGTTGAAGTAATCTTCCATGTCTGGGTGTTCTTTTGGGCTAATATGGTCTTCCGAAAAATTTGTAAATAAACCTATGTTAAAGTCGCACCCATCTACTCTATGTAACTTTAAACTTTGTGATGATACTTCCATTACGACTGCTTTGCACCCCTCTTGATACATTGTATTAAATAAACTCTGTAATTTTATACTATCAGGTGTTGTTCTATCACTTTCTTCTAGAATCTTATCTCCACTATATGAGCATATTGTTCCAACTAAGCCTGTTTTTATTCCTTGTTTTTCAAGTATTCTTTTTATCATAAATGTTGTTGTTGTTTTTCCTTTTGTTCCTGTTACTCCTATTAATTGCATTTTTCTCGATGGATTATCATAAAAATTGCATGCACATATTGATACTGCTTTTCTTGTATCTGGGGTTGTTATTAATGTTATGTTTTCTGGTATTACGTTGATTACATTTTTTACTTCTTCTTCATTTATTAATACAGCTCTTGCTCCATTTTCAATAGCATTTGGTACAAATTGGTGTCCATTTATATCAAATCCTTTTATTGCAACAAACATATCTCCTGATTTAATTTCTTTTGAATTTATTGATATGTTATTTATATCAATATCTAAATTTCCTTTTGCTTTTAGTCCTTCTACTCCTAATAATATTCTTTTTAATTCCATAATAAAATTTATATCCTTTCTTATTCCTACTGGAATTTTTGTTAGAAAATTCTATATTTTTTCTATACTTATAGAAAAAATACTTTTTTACATTTTATATTATATACCTAATTCTATTAAAAAAACAAGATAATATGAAAATAATCTTGCTTTTTAGTTTTATTTTATTCGTTAATTTTATAGTTTTTATTTATCTTATCAGATAATGTGTATTTTTTTCATTTATTATGTTAATTACATTTTACTTTTTATTGTAATTATTAGCTTCTTAGGTATTAACTTTTATTGTATTATGTTAATTATATATTTCTAATTGCTGAATAAATAATTCGTCACTACATGTATATAAATTAAGGTTTTTACTTAACTTCACTATTTGCTGTACCTTCCATAATCCTATGCCATGATTTATTTTTTCTTTTTTAGTTGTAAATCCTTTTTCAAATATTTTATTAACATTTGTTAAATTGGAATTGTATGTGTTTTTTACAATTGCCAAATTTCTATTGTTTAATTTGTCATATTTGAATTTTATATAAATGGTTTTCTCTTCACACTTTTTTGAAGCTTCAATTGCATTATCAATTAATATTCCCAATATTCTACATAAGTTTAGGTCACTAATTTTAAATTTGGTTATATCAGTATAGACATCTACTTTCATATTTATATTTAAATCATTTGCTATTTTGTATTTACTATTTATCAAGTTATATACTGCTGGATTATTTATTGTATTTTTATTTATGCTTTGTATATCATTTATTTCTTGGCATTCCTGAATTATTGAGCTATACATCTCTTTTAGTCCTACTATATCTTTTGCTTCTATATATCCTCCTATTGCTTGTATTATGTTACCAAAATCATGTTTGAATGAACATATATTGTCATAACAATTTTGCAGTCTTTGATTTTCTGTTTGTAAATTCATATTTTCACATTTTAGTTCTGCTATTACTTCATTTTTCTTCATTTGTTACTCCGTTTCTTTTTAGATTTGTTTTAGTTTTCCAACAATTTCCATTATAAAACAAAGTAATAAATTTTGCAATAGTTTTTTGGTAATTTTTAGTATTTATTTATACATTAAAGATGAAGTGTCTTTGTTACAACCTAATTAGGGTATTTTTATATAAAAACAAGTAACATTTATTGTTACTTGTTCTTTCTATTATACTTCAATTTTTACGTCAAAACCTTCTATCAAGTTTTCGTATTTTTTTATAACTGGTTTTACCTTTTCTTCAATAAAATCTGTTACTTGATTTGATGCTCTACCACAAAGGTTATCTGGGTTTAATGCACTAAGTATTTCTTCTTCTGTTAAGCCAAATGAATTGTCATTTGCAATTCGTTTTATCAAGTCATTCTCACGACCAAATTCCTTAACTTCTTTTGCCGCTTCCATTGAATAAATTCTAATTTTTTCATGTAGCTCTTGTCTATCTCCGCCTTTAAGTACAGCATTCATAAGTATTTCTTCTGTTGCCATAAATGGAAGTTCTTTCATTAGATTTGATTTTATAACATTTTTATAAACTACTATATCTTCTGTAATGTTTGCATATAGACGTAGTATTCCGTCAGTTGCTAAAAAAGCTTCTGGTACAGATATACGTTTATTTGCCGAGTCGTCTAATGTTCTTTCTAGCCACTGAGTTACTGTTGTAATATTAGTATCCATTGTTAATGTTATTACATGTCTTGCAAGTGAAGTTATTCTCTCACTTCTCATTGGATTTCGTTTATATGCCATAGCGGAAGAGCCTATTTGTCCTTTTTCAAATGGTTCTTCTAGTTCTTTTTCGTGTTGTAACAAACGCATATCATTTGCAAATTTTGAAGCGCTTTGTGCAATTTGTGCTAACATATTTAATACACGTGAATCTTGCTTTCTTGTATATGTTTGTCCTGATACTGCAAATATTTTTTCAAATCCCATTTTGCTTGCTATTTTTTTATCTAGTTGCTTTACTTTTTCTTCGTCTTTAAATAGCTTCATAAAGCTTTCTTGTGTTCCTGTTGTTCCTTTTGATCCCAAAAGTTTTAAATTGTCTTCTACAAATTCTAGTTCTTCTAAGTCTTCTAGTAAGTCTTGTATCCAAAGTGTTGCTCTTTTGCCTACTGTTGTTAGTTGTGCTGATTGAAAATGTGTATACCCTAAACAAGTTACATCTTTATTTTCTAATGCAAATTTTTTCAAATTCGCAATTACTAAAATTAGTTTTTGCTTTATTAATTGTATTGCTTCTTTCATTAATATTACATCTGTGTTATCAGTTACATAGCACGAAGTTGCTCCTAAGTGTATGATTGGTTTTGCTTTTGGACATTTTTCTCCAAATTCGTATACATGTGCCATTACATCATGTCTACATTCTTTTTCTCTTTTGCTAACTATGTCATAGTCAATGTCATTTATGTGAGCTTTCATCTCTTCTATTTGTTCATTAGTTATATCTATTCCAAGTTCTTTTTCTGTTTCTGCAAGAGCTACCCATAACTTTCTCCAAGTTGAATATTTTGAGTTGTTTGACCATACTTTGCTCATCTCTATACTTGCATATCTTCCTGAAAGTGGTGTTACATATTTATCATTTTCCATACTATCTCCTATTTTTATTAATGTATTTTTTCTGAGTTCTTGATACTGCATTTATATTTTATTATAAAAATAAACAAAACACAATATTATAATATTCTTTTTTGAAATTGCAATTATCTTTTCTTATTTTCTTTATAAACTATTTTTAAACAATATACTGTTATTTTTAAACGGAGAAAAGCAAGGAAAATTGCAATCGCTTTTCTCCTTGCTTATGACTTAGTTTACCTTCCCCCCTTTAACTTCTTGGGTGATTTGGTTCATCATGCCGAAATACACCTTTCCATCAATTTTCCAGTAGGTGTCTTCGCCCATCTCAAAACAGGATGCGTAGATGAGACCTTCTGGGCCTTCGGGGCCGTTTCTCAAAAGTTCTTCTGCCCACTCATAGACTTCGTCGGGTGTGTCAATATTTCCAATTGCTTCCCTTGTTGGATAGGAATATTGCCTTGGTGCTGTAATGCATTCCCACAGGGTTTCTCCCCAAAAGCGGGATTCTAACCGATGAAGCAGAGCACTGCCTGTAAGCATATACGCCTTCTTTACGTCCTTGTACTCTTCATCTTCGTAGGAAATTCCTATTTTTTCATATTGGGACATTTCGGCATACATCAGGTCGCCGAGCATCTGGACATCTTCCTGGGTGTACTGGAAGTAGCTCTCTTCATCCGATTTCTTCGCGGAAATAATGAAGCAAATCATTACTCCGACGAAAATCGCTCCTAAAAGAATCAAGCACACTCCCTTGTTGCTCAGGTGCGGTATCCTCCGCGTCGCCTCGTGGTCGCGCGTGGTGTGATTGAACATAAGTCCATCTCTCCTTTTCTTTAATAATTATTAGCTAGAAAATGTGTGTTTTGCTTCATTCATTATACCATATTATATAAGATTTTGCAAGTTCTTTACCATATATTAACTATGACTTTATAGATTACATTCTATTTTTCTTTTGGGTAATTATTATTTCCAATACTACATATTTAACACCCAATATGGTATGTAATACAATTTTTCTTCTTTTTTCAATATATCTTTAGTAATAATAATTCCAAATTTTGCTTGATTTATTCCTTTATTTTTGTGCTCATCTAGAAATTTTTTTATTTTTTTTGTATCTGAGCTTTCAATTTCATTTGTATATTTTACTTCAATTGGAATAATATCTATATTTCTATCTATAATTATATCTATTTCTTCTTTATCAGTATTTCTGTAATAATATTGCTTATAATTCTCCCTTTCACATAATAATCTAAAATCAAAATCAGTCATCGATTCTACAATATGCCCCATTGCATTTGCATCTATCTCTTTTTGTTTAATTAGACTATTTTGAATTCCATTATCTAAAATACTTAACTTTTTGTTTGTCCTAATTACTTTTGCAACATTATTAGAATAGTTTTCTAGAATATTTATTAAAAAAGCTTGCTTAAGATAGCCTAGATATGTCATTGCCGTAACTGTATCAATTCCAAATGTGCCTGCTATACTTGAATATGCAAAGCTTTGTGCATTATTAGCCGCAATATAATATAGTAATTTTTCTAAAATTTCTGGAGATTTAATATTGTATATAGTCAATATATCTTTATATATTCCTCTAGTTATTATATCCTCAGTTAATTGTTTTTGCCAAATTTCAATATCTTTAATTTCAAAGTATTCAGGATAACCTCCAACAATCATATATCTTTTAAGTATCTTTTGAATTTTTATTTTTAAATCTTGATTATAATATATCTTTTCTAACTTTGAAAATGTTTTATTCATATCATTTAAATTTAATTTAGGTATTTCTATATCATCACTTTTTGATATATATGTCATAAAAAAATTCATAAATTGATTAAAAGTTAGTGGTAGTACATATATATTTTCTATTCTTCCTAATAATGATTCATTAGCATCTTTAAATAAATGAATTGATGATGAACCTGTAATTATAAATTTGATATTATATTTTCTATCAAAATAAACTTTTAAATAGTTTTGCCAATTTTTTATAAAGTGAATTTCATCAATAAATATATATACTTTAGATTTTAATTTTGTTATATTCTCTTCTAAAATCTCATTAAAATATATCTCCAATATATCTGATAATTTATCAGTGTCATCAAAAAATAAACTTGGATCATCTCCACTAAATAATAGAATTCTTTTTTTATCAATATTTTTCTCTTCTAATAAATAGTTTATAGTTTGATAAATTAACGTTGTTTTCCCTACTCGTCTTGGTCCTATAATACTTAGAATCCTTTTGTCTTCAATTTTTTCTATTATATTGTTAAATTCTTTTCTCTTTTTTCCTAATAGAAATTGGTCATTTATTTTCTCATTATTCCACCAAGAATTTATAATCATTAAATTTGATTTAATATCCATCTTTTTTCTTTCATAATCAACTATATAGCAATATCTATTAATTGATACTTCCTTTTTCTTTAATACTTATATTAAGTATATCACTTTTGTTGAATTAAATCAATATATTTTTATGGTTTTATTGAATTCATTCAACAAATTTGTCCTATATAATAACAACCTTCATTTAGAATCACATTAATTATGCGATATTATATCTATTTATCTAATTTTCTTAAATTCTCCCTCTTCATATTTTAGTTCTGTTCCTTCATCTGCAAAATAAGGTATCAATGTGTTTGGGACTTTTATAGTTTTATCTTCATAACTTAGTATTGAATAATCTTTTCCATGAGTTTCAATCTTAAATATTGTATATGGTTTTATCTCTAATACATTGTTTTCATTAATAAACTGTTCTTGTATTTCTTTATATTCTTTCATACTAACTAAACTATCAAAAAAGTTATCTGTTAATTCTTCTTCGAATACATATTCCCCATTTTTATATCTCAATATATAGTCATTTTCTATTGTCTCTTGCATTTCTTGTGGTAGATTTGTTTCTTCAAATATCTCATTTGTTTTTGTGTTTTTTAGATAAATTCCATTTACACTTTTGTCTACTACTTGATATAAAGTATTTTCTTCTTTCATTTCTATTGCCATATTTAATTTTCCTTTTTTTAATTCTTTTGATAATTCATTTATAAAATTTTGTATAAAATTATTTTCTTTTGTATTTCTTAAATTATTAAATAGCTCTAAATTCAAATATATTATCTCCTTTTTTATAAAAGTAACTAGCCTTAAATTAGCATGATAATATATCATTTTTTTATTTTTGTCAATGTATTTTTGGTAATTTATGTAAGTTTTACCTATGATATGTTTTCGTTTTTCTCTTTTTTATGTTTGCCATAATCGGCCTAATTTTCCTCTTTATCATAATTTAACTAATTTTCCTTTTTTACAGCATTTCCTGTTAAATAATCTATGTCAACTCCAGGTTGCACATTGTAAATATATACATTAAATTGTATTCCATTTCCATTGTCCTCTAATGAATATGCTTCTATCTGTACTCCACTTGCAACTAGGTTTTCTCCCTTAAAGTCAGGCGTAACCCTGTACAATACATGATTATTCTCATTTTGTTTTATATAATTTGCAACTTTGTTTTCAAAAGGTAGCATTCCCTCTGTATTAAAATATCGTGTTCCAGTGATTAGATTTTTTTCGTTTGCACTTTCATCTGCAAGTTGATATGCAATTAAATGACATCTGTTATATAAATATTTTCCATCTATTTTTGTTTGCTTCCAACCACTTGGCTTTATTATACTAATTTCTTCTCTTTTTTGTCCTTCTTTTGGCATTATTTCTTTGCATATATTTGCAAATGCAATACCACATCGTTCTTTGTCATCTAATTCGCTGTATTCTTCAAATGCAGCTTTCCCCTTGTCTTCTTCTGTAAAATATGGAATGTTGTTGTTTATTTCTACCCAAATTTTATCTGTATATTTTTGAATATTTGATAAATCATAATTGGGGTTTGATGATTTATCACCATTTGCTAAACCATCTTGAGATATTTGATTTTGCTCAATAATATTTTTCTTTGCTTGGTTTTGTGCTGTATCTTCATTAATTGTTGCTTGATTTTGCTTAACATTGTTGATTTCATTTATGTAAGTTCTTTTATAATTTTCATTTACTACATACATGAAACATATAATAATTGCTATGCTTATAATTGACGTTATTATTTTACTTTTATCTATATTTTTTCCTCGTTTACTCATCTTATTATTTTCCCTTTACTATACTTTAATCATCATCATTCATGTTATTTCTCTTAAAAATTGTCTATATATTCTAGTCATATTTTATCACATTCCTTTTGAATATAACAAGTATTATAATTATAACTTTCTGTTTTATTTAATTCAAATACTCTAATACCTCTTTGAAAATTTTTCCTGCTAAAGGTGCTCCTGTTCCACCACCTGAGTGTCCTCCTTCTCCTTTTGGATCATACAAAATTGCAAGTACAACAACTTGCGGATCTTCAACTGGTGCTATGCCTATAAATGATGCAACATACTTTCCAGTATTTACTCCATCTTCTGAGGTTCCAGTTTTTCCGCCTATATTAAATCCTTCTACCTTCGCATTTTTTCCTGTTCCTTCGTCAACTACACTTTGCATCATACTTAATATTTCGCTTGCAGTTTTTTCACTTATTACTTGTTCTCCTTCTTTTTCTGGAATTACTGTAACTTTTTTATTTCCATTTTCGTCCATTTCTTCATTACTTATTATCTCCTTTACAATTCTTGGAGCAATGTATTTTCCTTTATTTCCAATGGTTGACAGCATTGTTGCCATTTGGATTGGAGTTACTTCAAATCTCTGTCCAAATGCTATTGTTGCAAGTTCCACTGGCCCAACTTTTTCTTCTTTTAAAAATATAGAATTGGCTTCTCCTGGTATATCTATCCCTGTCTTTTGAAAAAATCCAAACTTTTGTAAGTATTTGTAATATGTTTGTACTCCTATTTTTTGTCCCAGTCCAATAAATACAGGGTTACAAGAATTCATTAATCCTTCTCTCAAACTTTCTGAACCATGTGGCTTATAATATCTCCAACATTTAATTTTAACACCTGCAATCTCAATATGCCCAACACAACAAAATTCTCCTTTTCTGTCAGGTGTAGTTATTCCCTCTGAAAGAGCAGTTGAAGCTGTTACAATCTTAAATGTTGATCCTGGTTCGTAAGTGTCAGATATTGCCTTATTTCTCCACAATGCTTGCATCTTTTTATTTGCTTCTTCCTTACTTAGGCTCTCATCTAATTTAAATGGTTCATTTAAATTATAATTTGGATATCCTGCCATTGCTAATATATCACCATTTTTAGGATTCATTACTATTACGTTTCCACCATCTATACAGTTATTATCAATGCATGCTTGTTTTAAGTATTTCTCTGCTATACTTTGAATTGTTGTATCTATTGTTAAGACTAAATCTGAACCTTCTATTGGTTTTATATAATTCTCAGTTTCACTATCTATTTTTTTACCACTTGCGTCTGTTACTTTACTTATTGCTCCTTTTTTTCCTTTTAATATTTCATCATATTTTGCTTCTATTCCATTTAATCCTTGATTATCACTTCCACAGAATCCTATTACTTGTGATGCTAAATTGTTATATGGATAATACCTTTTTGTGTCTTCGTCTATATTTATTCCTTCTGTTATATTATTTTCTTCCATCCATTTGCGAAGTTCATTAGATTTATCTTTTTCTACCTTTTTAGCAATATTTACAATTGCTGTTCTCTTACTAATCTTTTTAATCATTGTTTCATAGTCTTGATTAAAAAGTTCTGATAATTTCTGTGCTACTTTTTCTTTGTCTTTTATATTTTGTGGATTTACTGTTACTGCTTCAACTGTACTACTTATCGCTAAAACGTTAGTTTTGGTTCTGTCATATATTGTTCCTCTTCGTGGATTAATATTTCTGTCTGAAGTCTGCTGATCATATGCTTTCTTTGACAATTCTTCTCCCTGTATAAATTGTAGATATGCTATCCTAATAAGAATTGCCGTAAATACAAGTAATATTATAATTATTCCCCATCTCATTCTTTTTTTTATTGATTTTTTTCCAATCATAGCTATGCATCCTTTCACAACTTTTGTATAATAATATGATAGTTTTATCTTAGGTATGATTAGATATTGTTTTATACATACATGTATATATCTCATTTAATTTTTATAATAATTTATACACAACCTTCTAACATTTTGTGGATTTTTATCATAAAAAATACATCTCAAATGTCTTGCCATTTGAAATGTATCTTATTCTATATTAAATAAATCTTTTAGAAGCTTTGCCCACCAGGTTTCTTTTTCACTCCCATTTTCTGTTTTTACTGATGATTGTGTATAATCCTCTTTATTAAGGTTAACATATACTTTCTGATTATTGTCAAGTTTCCTCATTCCTAGTTTTTCTTTTGCTTCTTGTTCTATTGTATTTAAATTCATTTGTTGTTCTATTGTAACTTGTAATTGTTCATTTTGCTTTTTTATTTCTGCTAATTGTGCCTTTAAATTTTCCTTTTCTTTTAAACTATTATTTATTAGGAATACACGATAACCTATGATAGAGAATAATGCAAAGAATATACATAGTCCTGTTATTACCTTTACATTCTTTTTGCTTTCACGTTTTATTTTTGCCTCTTCTTTTATTTTTTCTCTTTTTAATTTCTCTCTTTGTTTCGCTTTTCTTTCTATTACTCTGTTATTTCTTTCAATTTGCTCTTCTAAGAATTCTTCAAATTCTTCCTCTTTTCGAGGACTAGTTTCGTAATAGTCAACTATCATAGATTATCTCACCTCTTTTCTCTTTAGGTTTTTGTAATAATGCGAACCTACTTTTTCTGTAAACAATTAAATTTATTTTTAAGTTCGCATTATATATAATAATTATATATTGTTGTTATTTGGATTATTAAAATCGTTATTTATTGGGTTAAATTGATTTGGATTGTATTGGTTTATATCTGGTGTTGGTGTTACTGGGTTGTATTGGCTTGCATCTGGTACTGGTGTTACTGGAGTAGATTGATTTACTGTTGGCTCCGTTCCTACAGTTTGATTTGTGTTTTGCTCAAAATTTACTGGAACATATTCAGTAACTTCTGGTGCTTGACTCATATTGTTTATATCTTGTGGCATTGTATTATTTATATTTTGCATTTGATTAATATCTTGTGGTATTGTATTATTCATATTTTGTGCCATAGGATTGTATTGATTATTCATATTATTTGCACCATTCATCATATTTATATTATTGTTTGTATTGTTCATTACATTTACATTTTGACTATTTGCTGCGACATATGAATTTCCATTATTTCCACCTGCTAAAGCTTCATAGAAACAAACTAATGTTATCATCATATATGGTAGTAACCAGAACATTCCTATTCCAAATGGAATAACTGCAAGTATAGCCCATCCTATAAATGAAAGTTGAAGTACAAATAATTTTCCTCTATTTCCTCTCATTAAGTCTTCACTTCTTTGAACTGCATCTTTTGCTGACATTTCTGGATTGTCATAAGCAATATAATATGTAAGTGCATATAAAAGGCCTTTAACTGTTGCCCAAATTGATACTCCCCACATTGCAATTCCAACTACTATAAATAATATGACTGTTCCTATTGCTGCACCTATACCTTTTACAGCTGAACCTGTATCTATTGAAGTAGATGATGAACCTGATGAATATGGCCCCATTCCATAATCATCATATGAATAATCTCTAGCATATGGATTTGATGAGTAACTACTGCTGCTTCTTGCATATGGATTTGTTGTGTATGAAATATCATCAAAATTGTACCCAAAGTCATAATCGCTACCACCAAAACTGTAATTATAGCTTCCTTGTCCTGATGCACCTTTCAAGCTGGTACCAAAGTGTGACATCATCGAAAAGAAACCAACTCCACCTCCAATTATTAATATTACCATTAACACACACATTACTATTATTGGAGCTAACATTTTTTGTAATGTACGTCCTGTAAGGCACCATGCTCTTTTAAAGTTTTGAAATCCTAATTTTAAAAAGTCAAATGCTCCAACGTTTTCTCCTCTTTTTAGTTTTATAAAACTATATAAAACTCCTAATGATAATGGTATTGATACTACTGTTATAAGAATTCCTATAAATGGAATAAAACTTAGTACACCTATTACTATGTTAATACCTAACACTACTAATATATAGCATAGTGTTATTAGTGCTCCTTTTCCCCATTTTCCTGTTAATGCTTGTTTAGCATTAGCTTTTAATTCTGCTCTTGTTGGCATTTCTTTTCCCCCTTTATATTATTTTGTATATTATATGTTATATTGTACTATTTTATTTTTATAAATTTTATTACATATTTTTTATATCTTCTACCTAAAAATTACTTTTCATATTATTCTTTATTTACTCTTTCAAATATTCTTAATTTTGCACTTTTTGACCTTGGATTTATTTTCTTTTCTTCTTCTGTTGCTTCAATAGGTTTTTTGGTTATGATTTTTCCAAGTGATTTATAATTACATACACAATATGGTAAATCTTTTGGGCAAGTACATTTTCCTTGTGCTTCTATAAATGCATCTTTTACAGCTCTATCTTCTAAAGAATGAAATGTAATTATACACAGTCTTCCTCTTTCTTCTAAACATTCTATGAGGTTTAATACTGTGTTATATAGAGGTTTTATTTCATCATTTACTTCTATTCTGATTGCTTGGAATGTTCTTTTTGCTGGATGTCCATCTTTTGAAAATGGCTTTGATTTTTCAATAATATTCACAAGTTCTTTAGTTGTTGTTATAAGTGAATTTTTTCTTGCCTCGCATATTCCTTTTGCAATGTTTTTTGCAAATTTTTCTTCCCCATATTCAAATATTATATTTTCTAAATCTTGTTCACTATACTTATTTATTACATCTATTGCTGAAAATTTTTGTGTTCTATCCATTCTCATATCAAGCTTTTCATTTTCTGCCATATAACTAAAGCCTCTTTCTCTTTCATCAAGTTGATATGATGATACTCCTAAATCTAACAAAATTCCACTTACTTTATTTATATTTAAATCTTTCAAAATTTGTGGAATGTTGTCATGATTATCATGTATTAATTTAAAATTATTGTACCCTGTTAATTTTTCTTTTGATGCTTTTAATGCTTCTTCATCTCTATCTACACCAATTAGCAGACCATCACTAGAAAGCTTTTTTATGATTTCTGTGCTATGCCCTGCTCCTCCTATTGTCCCATCTACATATATGCCATTTTCTTTTATAGATAATCCAGTAATTACTTCATTTAACATTACTGGAATATGTTTGAATTCCAAATTCGTTTTTATCCCCTTTATAAATTTTTATATAATAGATGAATTCAAAGATTTTTCTATTATATAACAAATTCATTGGCACATATAGCTATGTGCCAATGCTTTCCTTTTGTTTAGCTATAGTCTTTTGTTTATTTATATTGGTTTCTTTAGTATCATATAAATTTGTTTTCAAATTTATAGTACTTAGCTTTTGTATGAATTAATCTTTTGTTATAAACTTATAATTTTATCTTTTGTTCTTTAGTGCCTTACAGGTCTTATCCTTTGTAACCATCCCAATAGGAACTAATTTATCTTTTGTTATGAGTAAATTAATGCTTTTATCTTTTGTGTAAATATAAAGAAATACTAATTCTTCTTCTGTTTATTTAGGTTTTATCATTAGTTAATTTATATAATCCTTTAAAAGGTTATATACTTAAATTATAGTATTATGTAACCTTGTTCTTGGTTGTAGAATTGTATAATTTTGTTGCATTCTAAATGTTATGTAACCTTATTTTAATTACTTTCTATATGTTTAACATCCCTAAATTTGCCATGTTTTCAGCAATTGTGTCTGCTGATAAATTTTCTTCACTATTGTAGCTCTCCCAGTGTGCCTTATCCCATATTTCAATTCGTGTTCCTACTCCAGTGATTACAACTTCTTTTTCAAGTGATCCATATTTACGTAAATTGCCTGGTATCAGAAATCTTCCTTGTTTATCTACTTCTGCTTCTACTGCTCCTGATAAGAAAAATCTAACAAAGTCTCTAGCGTTTTTGTTTGTTAATGGTAGTGTTTTTAATTTTTCTTCAAAATTATTCCATTCTTGCTTTGAAAAGCCGAATAAACATCCGTCTAGTCCTTTAGTAATTATGAACTTCTCTCCTATGTCTTCTCTTATCTTTGATGGTAATATCATTCTTCCCTTTGCGTCCAAAGAGTGTTCATATTCACCTATAAGCAATTTTGTTTCACCTCCATCCACTTTTCACCACTTTGTTCCACTTCACTTAAATTGTAATACAAGAATTATAAAATTGCAAGCATTTTTTAAAATTTTTTTAAATTTTTTATTGAAGAATAAAATTAATATTTTTCACTATAAAATTTTATTAATAAAAAATCATTGAAAATACATATATGTAAGTTCAATGATTTTTATATTTTTATTATTTTTCTAAAAATCCTACAGCTTTTTTTACTTTAGCAACTTTTTTACTAGCAATATTAGCTGCTTCTTTTGCACCTTTTTCTAAAATACTGTTAAGATATTTGTTGTTCTCAGGTAAATTTAATTCATTAAATTTTGCTTGGATTGGTTCTAAAGTATCTGCTACTGCATTTGCAACAGCTAGTTTAAATTGGCCATACCCTACATCTTTAAATTCTGCTTCTATTTCCTCATATCTCTTATCAGTAATTGCAGAATAAATATTCATTAAATTTTTAATTCCTGGTTTGTCATCAGCATATCTTATAACATTTCCCGAATCAGTTACTGCTTTTTTTATTTTTCTAACTATTTCTTCTCTACAATCTAATAATGATATAAATCCATCTTTGTTTGTATCTGATTTAGACATTTTTTTCGTTGGATCTTGAAGGCTCATAATTCTTCCAGTTTCTTTTTGAATAAATGGTTCTGGAATTTTGAAAATTTCTTCATTATAAGTATTGTTAAATCTAATTGCAATATCTTTTGTTATTTCAAGATGTTGCCTTTGATCTTCTCCTACTGGAACGTAATCTGCATCATACAAAAGTATATCCGCTGCCATTAATACTGGATAATCAAAAAGTCCAACTTTTATATTGTCTTGCTTTTTTGATTTATCTTTATATTGTGTCATTCTACTTAGTTCTCCCATGTATGTAGTACAGTTTAAAATCCAGCCAAGTTCTGAGTGCTCATGTACATGTGACTGTACAAATATTGTATTTTTTTCTGGATCAAGTCCAGATGCTATATATTGCATTATAACATTCTTTGTATTTTGTCTAAGTACCTCTGGATCTTGACTTACTGTAATAGCATGTAAATCTGCAATGAAAAACTTACAGTCATATTCATCTTGTATTTTTACCCAGTTACGTAATGCTCCTAAATAGTTTCCCAAAGTTAATATCCCTGATGGTTGTATTCCACTTAATATTTGTTTTTTCATAGTTTATTCCTCCCCTCACTTAATAAAATTTATTCATTGCCATCCTTAATTTTCTTTTAAAATCATGGATGGCAACTATAATATAATTCTTTATACTATATTAATTATTGTATCTTTTGGTTGTGTATTATTATCTTGTCTTTTTTCTTCTTCTATCATTTTTATATTACGTATTTTTATATTAAATAAATCCTCTTCAATTATTAGGTTAATACTAGTTTCACCAACTTTTTTATTTTCTCCAACTTTAAGAATTACTTCTGTGCTTTCGTTCATTCCTAAAGGTAATGTTTGATTTGTATTATCATAAAATATAATGTTACTCATATAAATTAAATGTGTTTCATTGTTTGCATTCATTTTATATATCTTATCAACATCTAAATCCTTAAGTAAATCATAAGGATTTAGATTTCCTATAATATATCCTTTATTTTTGTTTGTGTAATAAATTGGCATATCATAAATTGATGTAATCTTTTGGTATGCTTCATTTACTAATCTTCCCATTTCTCTCATTTGGTCTTTGAAAAAGTCAATAGTTGTTGTTGGATTATATTTTAATACTTTATAGATATCTTTTTTATTTTCTCTATGTTTTTTATTGTTTAATACTTTTACAGTTGTACAATCATCAGTAATTCTTCCAAATATATTTTCAAATTTATTGTCATCTTCTTTATAATTGTCTTTTAATTTTTCAAAAGTTTCTTCTATAATATATGTATCACTTTTTGTTACAGCACTATTTATTGCTCCTAGTATTTCTTTTGTAATAAATATTGCATCACATTCATCTATTGAAAGCTTTTTACGTTGCATTTCGTCTATATCAGTTCCAAAGTTTTCCATATCTTCTTTGAAGTCAAAAGATTTTTGTTTTTTTACTTCTACATTTTGTTCAGCACCTTCTGCTAGTGCTTTTTCATTGTCCTTATTGGTAAACTTCCAAAACTCTAATAGGCTTTTTTTATGTTCTTCTATCTCATCTATATATTTTTGTGCATTTTCAATTTTGTGGTTCATATTAGTTTGTTGAAGCCTAACTGCTTTAATATCACTAAGTACTCCTTTTTTTATACTTGTTAGTTCTTTAACTTCTATTGTTATTTTCACTAAGTCTGCTATTGTTGAAAATCCGTAACCTATAGCTGCTTTACTGTTTAAGTCAGGGTTAACTTCAATTCCTCTTTTTTCAACTTCCTTAAATTCATCGTTTACCATCTTAACTGCATTTCTGCTATATAGTGAAAATTTCTTATTGTTTTTGAAGAAATATTTCATTTTTTTAAAGAAACTTTTTTTGCATTCCATAAACATTACTATTTGTTTTTCTTGTTTTGCATATATTTCTTTTTGACGTTTTACTAGTTCTTTAAGTTTGTCTAACTTCTTTTGCTCTTTTACAATATCTATATTTAATTCAGCATCTAAGTCTTGTTGTTTTTTTGTTTCCTCTGATACAAATTCTTGCATATTTTCGAGTGTTATTTCTCTATCCTTGTAAGCAAGTACTAAATTTCCGTTTTTGTTAATTTGCGGATTAAAGCTATAATAATATTTTGTTTCAGTTGTTAATATAAATATTGCTTTTAATAGATTGTATTGTTCTTGTGCATCCTTTTCATCATTTATTGTTATTCTATATTTACTTTCTAAGCCTTCTTGTATCTTAGTAATTCCTGTAATATATATTTTAGGGGTTTCGTTTTCATATACTTCATATGTTTTAGGCCATTCTCTAGTAAACATCCAAATATAGTTTTCCATATCATCGAGTTCTTTTTTTGGCATTAATTTTTCATCGATGTTTTCTCTACAAATTGGTACATATATATATGTATCTTCTTCTTGTAATTTTTGTTTAATCATATAGAATAGTGCTTCCCTTTGACTTTCGCCAGCTGGAAATAGCATAAAGTACTTGTCTTGTTCCCTAGAATAATATATTTGCCAAATATAATTTAGGTCATATTTAATAAAGTATGGTATATTTTTCCTAAACAAACTTTGCAAATTTTCTAATTCTTTTATTTTTTCTACTGTAGTTGAATTTGCAAGTTCAATAAATCCTTCTCTATTTTCATTTATATATTGTATAAGTGGCACTGAATTTTGATATCTTTCTTCTATATTTGTTAATCTATCTCCTCCACTAATTAATACATCAATAGACTTTACTGACAATTTTTTATACACTTTGTATTCAATATTATCAGATTGTTTTGATATACTGTATGTAGGTTTGTTAGAGTTTAATTCATTAGGTATGTTATCTAAATTAAGACCAATATAGTCTAACACTTCGTTTGCCAATCTATTACCTCCTTAATTAATTCGTCAATATTTATTACCCTTTGTTTTTCTTTGTTAAAAATTGTAACAGTGTTATTCTTTTGTTCTTTTTTTCCTACTTTTACTATATATGGAATTTTTAAATTAGTGTTTTCTGTAATTTTGCTTTGCCAGCTTTTTAATCTCTTGTCTATTTGTGTCCTGATTTTATTTTCTATAAGTTTTTCTTTTAGATAAAGTGCATATTCCTCGTTTTCTGTATCTTCTGCTATTATTACTGCTTGTGTTGGTGATAACCAAAATGGAAATTCTCCTTCATATTTTTCAATTAATATACTTAGTAAATTCTCATAACTTCCACACATTGTGTTATGTATATAAATTGGGAATTTTTCTTCATTACTTTTATCTACATATTTCACATCAAATCTATGAGTTATTTCAAAATCAATTTGTAAACTTGATAGCTCATTTTCATTATAATATAGCTGTATTGCTGGCCCAAACATTTTAGCCTTTTTTGTTATTTTATATGTAAGATTTAGTTCACCTAAAGCCTTTTTCATACACTCTATAGCATACTCCCACTCTTGTATTGTTCCTATATAGTCTTCCTTTTTTTCATCATCCCATGTTACAATTTCAAATGTCACATTTAAGTCTAATTTTTTTATGAATTTTTTTTGAAGCATTATTGCTTCTTTGATATTTTCTTGAAGTTTTTCTGCATTGCAAAATAAACTTGCATCTGATAATGTAAATTGTCTTGATTTTGTAATTCCTCGTATGTCTCTTTCGTTTCTAAATACTGTTGATGTTTCACAATACTTTATTGGTAATTCTTTATAACTATGTTTTTCTAAATTATATATACTACAATGAAATGGGATTGTATATGGTTTTAGTATTATTTCATTTGAATTATCTTCATTTTGATTTTTTATTATAAATAGTTCATCTTTTTGTATTTCATATCTATCTTCTATTTTATATATTTCAGCATTTGAAATACTTGGTGTTCTAACAACCTTATAGCCTGCATTTTCTTCTTCATATTCTACATAGTTTCGTAGTAATTTAATTATCCTTGCTCCTCTTGGAAGTATAATTGGGAAGCCTTTTCCAATATAATCAATAAATGTATATAGCTCTAATTCTTTTCCTAGCTTATTTATCTCTTGTATTTTCATTTATTCCTTCCCTTCTTTATATATTTTTACTTCAAAATGAGCATAATATATGTTTTTATTTTATTACATTTTTGGCTATAATGCAACAGTTAATTTAGATTTTTTTGCACAATATAGAAATTTTATGATTTATAAAAAATAAAAATATATAAAATCCGTTTGGCTTGTTCCTTAAACTTGTTAGTTTAGCTAAGAATTCAACTTCGCACTTACTTGTTCATTTTGCCATTTCATCATTTATATATTTTTATTTTTCTAATATATTCAATTAGTCTGCGTCTACTCTTGCAAAAAATCTAATAGACCATAGTCCTGATATTGCAACTAAAACGTACACTATTCTTGTCAACATTGACATTTCACCAAAGATTTTAGCAACTAAGTCAAATCCAAATAGTCCAATTAGTCCCCAATTTATTGCACCTATAATTACTAAAACTAAGGCTATAATATCTAGAGCTTTCATCACTACTTATGTTACTCCTTTCTTAGTTTCTTAATTTTAGTCTGCACAGAAAAGATTTTTTTATTCAACATTTTTTTATAAAATTTTCAAAAATCATTGAAAGTATATACATACCTTCAATGATTTTAAATATTATTTTTGTTTTGTTATTTTTACAAAATTCCAGGAATCTTTACACATATCTTCTATATTTTTCTCAGCTGCCCATCCTAGCTCTTCTCTTGCTTTTGTAGGATCTGCATACATTATTGTTAAGTCTCCTGCTCTTCTTTCAGTATATTCATATGGAACGTCAATATTATTTACTTTTTTGAATGTATCTACTATTTCTTGAACTGTATATGGATTTCCTGTTCCTAAATTATATATAAATAGTCCACTTTTTTCATTATTTAATTTTTCTAGTGCTTTTAAATGTCCTTTTGCTAAATCTACTACATGGATATAATCTCTTGCTGCTGTTCCATCTTTTGTAGCATAGTCTTTTCCAAATATATTTAGATGATCAATTTCTTTGTTTGCAACTTTCATAATAAATGGCATTAGATTATTAGGTATGCCTTTTGGATCTTCTCCTATTAGTCCACTTTCATGTGCTCCTATTGGGTTAAAGTAACGTAAAATACTTATATTCCAGCTATTATCTGCATAATAAATGTCTTCTAGCATTTTTTCAATCATTGCTTTTGTGGTTCCATATGGATTTGTAGTTTCTCCTCTTTTCATTGTTTCAACATATTGGCTTGTTGCTTGTTCTCCATAAACGGTTGCAGATGAGCTAAATATTATTTTTTTGCAATTATATTTTCTCATTGTTTCTAAAAGTGTTAATGTTCCAATTAAGTTGTTCTTATAATATTCTAATGGTTTTTCAACTGATTCTCCAACTGCTTTAAGACCAGCAAAATGAATTACAGATTCTATATCTGTATTTTCTTCAAATACTCTTTCTAAATTTTCTCTATCTAGTATATCCACTTGATAAAATTTTATATCTTTTCCTGTTATTTCTTTTATTTTATCTATTGTTTCTATTTGACTGTTTATTAAATTATCTACTATTATTACATTTTCATCTATATTTAATAGTTCCACAACTGTATGTGAGCCTATATATCCAGCTCCTCCTGTCACTAAAATTGACATACTCCTTCCTCCTTTTTCATTTTAATTAATCTCTTCTTTTATTTTTTCTACTATTGAATTAGCATCTATTCCAAAATATTTCATTAAGTCACTTGGTCTTCCTGAATGTCCGAAACAGTCTGGAATTCCCATTTTTATTAGTTTTTTAGGACATTGCTCACAAAGTATATCTGCTATTGCTGTTCCAAGTCCACCAATAATATTATGATCTTCTACTGAAAATAAAACTTTAGTTTCACTAGCACATTTTAAAATTAATTCTGTATCAATTGGCTTTATTGAATACATATCAACTACTCTAATATTTATATTTTCATTTTTTAATAATTCTTGAGCCTTTATACATTCTGCTACAACATCACCTGTACTAAATATCGTAGCGTCTTTTCCGTCTCCTATTTGCTTACCTTTTCCTATTTCAAATTTTTCATCATCTTTATAAATTACTGGTGTATTCATTCTACTTAGACGTAAATATACTGGTCCTTCATATCTTGCAATTTTATTTACTAATGCTTTTGTTGATATATCGTCTGCTGGAGATATTACTGTCATATTAGGCAGGCTTCTCATTAAACTTATATCTTCTAGCATTTGGTGTGTTGCCCCATCTTCTCCTACTGTAATTCCGCTATGTGTTCCACATATTTTTACATTTAATTTTGGATATGCAATGCTTGTTCTTATCTGGTCATAGCATCTTCCTGTTGCAAATGCTGAAAATGTTGATGCAAATGGAATTTTCCCACAAGCTGCAAGCCCTGCTGCTGTTCCTATCATATCTGCTTCAGCAATTCCATTTTGTATAAATCTATCTGGGTATAATTTCTTAAAGTATTCTGTTTTTGTTGATGAGTCTAAGTCAGCATCAAGTACTACAATTCTGTTCTCTTTAAGCTCTGACAATGCTCTTCCAAAACTTTCACGTGTTGCAATTTTTTCTTCATTATCCATTATTCTTTCTCCTTTCTTATTAGTTGGAAAAGAATTGTACTTTTGGCTAGGAGTTCAAAAAAGAAATACTAGAGATGTGTTTTTTACACATCGAGGATTTTCTTTTGTAGAACACCAACGCCAAAACGCAATTATTTTTCAACAGACAACTCTTCAATAGCTTTTCTATACTCTTCATCATTTGGTGCTTTTCCATGCCAATTAGGATTGTTTTCCATAAATGATACACCTTTTCCTTTAACTGTTTTGGTTATGATTGCTGTTGGTTTGTTTTTGCACATTTCAGCTTTTGAGAAAGCATCTAAAATGGCTTCTATATTATGTCCATCTATAATATTAGTATTAAATCCAAAACATCTAAATTTTTGTTCAATGTCTTCATAATTTAAATTTTTTATTTCTTCAGTTTTTCCAGTTAGTTGAAGGTTATTACAGTCAACTATTACGCATAAATTGTCTAACTCATATTTACTTGAAGTCATTGCTGCCTCCCAGATTTGACCTTCTTGTAATTCTCCATCACCTAATATGCAATATACTCTATTTCCTCGTTGATCCATTTTTGACGCAAGTGCCATTCCATTTGCAACTGATAATCCTTGCCCCAGAGAACCAGTTGTCATATCAACTCCTGCTACCTTATTCATATCAGGGTGTCCTTGCAAATTGCTTGATATGTTTCTAAATGATACTAGTTCTTCTTTTGGAAAATATCCTTTTTCTGCAAGTACTGCATATAATGCAGATGAAGCGTGTCCTTTTGATAATACTAGTTTATCCCTTCCTTCTGCTTGTGGTTCTTTTTCATTTATATGCATTTCATTAAAATATAATACTGTTAGAATATCAGCTATTGATAGTGATCCTCCTGGGTGCCCTGATTTTGCATAATATATTTCTTGTATTATGTTCATTCTTATCCTTTTTGCTATTTTTTCTAAGGCTTCAACTTTAGTTATTTTCATATATTTACTAAGAATGCTTTCACGCATTCATTCTCCCTTTTTTATTTTGATTTTATAAAATGTAGTTCGTTTTTTGTTTTAATCAAGTTCGTATTTAGTATATCAAACTAAATTTTAAATTGCAAGGAATTATTTGGGAATTAACGCAAAATTCACATTTGAAAAATATTTGTAAATTTTTTTAATTTTTTTTAATTTTGATATTGACAAATATTAAATCCTGTTGTAAAATAAGTAAGTATTCAAAATTGCAGATGTAGTTCAATGGTAGAACCTCAGCCTTCCAAGCTGATGACGTGGGTTCGATTCCCACTATCTGCTCCAACGACGTATCTGTTCGAACTTTATAGAACAGATAGATATGAAAATCAATCAGTAAAATGGTTGATTTTTTCTTTTGCAAAAAATCATCCTAATTCTATAAGGAAAGGATGGTGTTTGAAATGAAGATAAT
>CATKDT010000053.1 GCA_949746675.1 uncultured Clostridia bacterium | reverse complement strand
CATCTTGAACTGTAATATTAATAAATGGGTTTTGTACTCTTCTAATACAGTCTAATAACATTTTTTCTTGTGTATTGTCAAAAGTTATAGTTATATTATCTAATTTTTCTTTAGTATCAATTATATTTACATTTTCATTATTCATCATTTTTATTTTCTCCATTCGTTTTATTTTTTAATAAATTAGCTAACATTAGTTCAATGTTAATTAAAATATGTATAACAGTTTTTTCAAAATTTGGGTTTGTAATTTTTATCTTAGAATTATCTTGTGTAATAGTACCTGTTTCAATCTCTCGTTCAAAAGGTGTGTAATTGTTTTTCTTAACAATTTTAGAATGACTATTGTAGTTATTTTTAATGTTGTTAGGCTCTCTACCCATTAAGTCTTTTGAATAATACAAAAGTTGGTCTTGTGATAAACTTTTAAATTCTTGCTTTTCTTTATCAATGTTAACCACTAGTAAATCGCCTGTAATATTGTTTAAGTTAAAGAATACATTGACAGGCATTTGCGTTTTGTGTTCTTGATTATTGCAAATAATAAATACGTGCTTGTAGGGGATAATATCTAGCTTGTCTAAAACAACAGCTTTTTTAAATCCTTCAACATCGGTTATAATTTTTACTTTTGGATTTTCTCCAACTTTTTTGTATAAAACTCTAAGTTGCATATTTTTGTCTTTAACGACTTTGGCTTTTTTGTAATACTTATTATTAAATTTCTTCATTGTTGGCTCCTCCTTTGTATAAGTGTTCAGCTTGAAATAAAGTGTTTAAGTTTAATCTAAAATGTTGTATTCCCATATTCTTGTATTTAATAACTTCATTTTTTTGCAATTTTAGTCTTTTGCAAATATCGTTTAATCTGCAATTTTCGACATAATATAAATATAAAATCTTCCTTTCTAGCAATGGCACAATTTTCATAGCTGTGTAATATACTTCATCAGTAAAGATATTTTCTAAGTGGTTAATATCCACATCACTTTCCATTGCTTCTTCTAAAGTTCTAAGAAAAATATTGTTGTAAAATATTTCCTTAATTTTTTCATCTGTGTAAAAGTTTTTGTTTTGTTTTTTCATTTTTTCTCTTTTCACTCTATAGAGAATTTTTTTTTTTTCCTAGGATACTTTTATGTTAACATAATAAAAAACGAAACACAAAGAAAAAAAGTGTTGCGTAATACGCGACAGTTTGTCAAAAAAAGTAGAAAAAAATGAAAAAAAATACATTTTGTTTCGTGGCACGCGACAAAATGTATGCTTTTATTTTAAATCTTATATAAAATACGTGAAAATTAGTTACAATTCATACTTTTGTTGATTTGTACGCGACAGTCTATTAAAAAGTGGTGTATTTTATATTATAATTAGTAATTTTGCGAAAAAATAAAATACAAGCGTGAACATCAACACTTGTATTTTTCTATTTATAAATTTATTACATACTCTGTAATAGTATTGTTTTTCATATCCCAATACTTAGTATTAACTATATTTTCAATCTCATATTTGCTAACTTTTAATTCATCAAACAATAATATTAAATCTTCATTAGATGTAAATAATTTATTTGTTAATATACACTTTCTAGCAGTTGGTTTATGTGTATAATTTGATATGCCTAAGAACATTCCATAGTATTTATTGTTTTCATTTGAATGTAAATCTATTTCAATTTGAAATTTATCAAGTCCGTGGATTAGTTACTGAATTAGTTAAACAAAAGAAGGCTGTATTATAGTTGCTTTCTAATACTCCAGTATATTCTTGTTTATATTTATTATTAGTAAGACCGTTTTTCATTAAAACGTAATGTGTATTATTGCTTTCTGTTATTTCTATACTAGATATAACAATTCCATTTTTACTTATATAGTATAAATACATTTTATTACTATTGAATGGATTTTTAATATTTTGACCTTCTATTGTGTGTACTGATTTTTGGCATATATCATTAAAGTCTATATTAAAAACATTACATATTTCTAAAATAGTAATAATGTCTGGAATAATTTCACTGTTTTCGTATCTAGCAATAGTTGCTTTACTTTTATTAATTGCTTTTCCTAAACTTTCAATACTCATATTTCTAGTATGTCTAAAGTATTTTATATTTTTTCCTATATTTTCTATATTTGTATCATACATAATTAATACCCCCATAACTATTATTATAAAGTATATTCTAGTATGTTTACATAATTAATTATACCATATAATGTTGTAAATTTCAACAAATATGCTAAATTATATATATAAATAAGGAGAATTTTACTGTAGTAAAACTCTCCTTTGGATGACTTAGCAGCCTCCACTACCACCAGGATACTTAATACGGTTATCCACGATGATACCTCCTTTTACATTTGATATACATATTATATATTATTTTTTAAAATTTGTCAAATTTCAAATATTGCAATATTTTCCAAAATATGCTATAATAATTATAGTACATATCTTGTATAGTACATTGGGAAACTGCCTTACACAGTATTATATATTTCCATAAAAGCTATTAGCTTGAGATTATGAATATCAAAAATATTCCTCAGGCTAAGGCTTGAGGAATTTATAATATTACGCTGTACTTTCCTAGTATTGTCTAATATTTGATGTTTATGATTTAACTATAATGATATTAGTACAATATGAAAGGAAGGATAACAGCAAATGTTAAGACACAGATTAAGTCGGAGATGGTTGTGTATAACAAACAATTCCGCATTTCCCAAAAAGGGCTTGATTTTCAAGCTCTTTTCAATTTGTATTGACATTTTTTAACAAATATGATATTATATAAGTGGGAAATGCTTTAATTTGTGTGCATATTGTTGCACTCCTTAAAGTGAAAACTACTATCAGCTATAAAGTTGATAGTAGTTTTATTATTTATCTTCTTTCATATTATTCAAAGCATAATTAATACACCTAATTAATAATTTATTTAAACTTAAATTTTGTTGTTGTGCAAGTCTTGCTAAATCTTCTTTTACTTTATGACTTACTCTTAATGTTATTCTTTCCGTTTCATCGTCTGTGTATTTTTGCGGGTCAAATCTTTCCATAAACTACTATCCTCTCACTTTTTTATAATTATAATTTATAAAGATACGAAAATAAAGTTGTCAAATAAAACGGCGTCATTTATATTGACATTATATATTTTTTATATTAAAATAATCTCAAATAAAATTAAAAATAAATGGGAAGAAAATTATTGTATAACATTTTTTAAATCCTCATAAGGTATATCTAGTACCTTACAAAAAGCAATAAGCTCAAAATCTTTTAAAATTTG
>CATKDT010000052.1 GCA_949746675.1 uncultured Clostridia bacterium | reverse complement strand
CATCCAATAATTCTTGAATCAATGGAATTCCCAGAACCAGTTATTGATATAGCTATCGAACCAAAAGATAAAGCTAACCAAGAAAAAATGGGAATTGCATTATCAAAACTTGCTGAAGAAGATCCTACATTTAAAACATATACAAATCATGAAACAGGTCAAACTATTATCGCTGGTATGGGTGAGTTACACTTAGATATCATCGTTGATAGATTAAAAAGAGAATTCAAAGTTGAATGTAGTGTTGGTAAGCCATCAGTTGCTTACAAAGAAACAATTAGAAACCCAGTTAGAGTTGAAGGTAAATTCATTCGTCAATCTGGTGGTAGAGGGCAATATGGTCATGTTTGGTTAGAAATGGAACCATTAGAACCAGGTAAAGGTATAGAATTTGAGAGCAAAATCGTTGGTGGTGTTGTTCCAAAAGAATATATCAAACCAGTTGAAGAAGGAATTAGAGAAGCTGCTGAAAGTGGAATCTTAGCTGGTTACCCAGTAATCGACTTTAAAGCAACTTTAGTAGATGGTTCTTACCATGAAGTTGACTCTTCAGAAATGGCATTTAAAATAGCAGGTTCTATGGCATTTAAAGAAGGATGTAAAAAAGCAAAATCAGTTATACTAGAACCTATAATGAAAGTTGAAGTAACAGTGCCAGAAGAATATATGGGAGATGTTATAGGAGATATAAACTCTAGACGTGGAAGAATGGAAGGAATGGAAGCAAGATCAGGAAGTCAAATTATAAGAGGATTTATACCATTATCAGAAATGTTTGGTTATGCAACAGACTTACGTTCTAAAACACAAGGTAGAGGTACTTATGCAATGGAACCATCACACTATGAAGAAGTTCCAAAATCAGTTTTAGAAACAATAGTAGCATCAAGAGCTAAAAAAGAAGACTAAAGAATAAAAAAATAGGGAGAACTGTAATGAAAGATAAAAAAGTAATAATAATAATCAGCATAATAGTTATTTTACTAATTTTAATCGGAGGATACCTTATTTGGAAAAGCAAATCAAATAACACTGAAAGTATCATAAAACAACAAGAATTTTCAGAAGAAGATTTAAAAATTGGAGAAATAGACTATAAAACTAGCCAAAGTCAATTAATTCAGAAGCTAGGAGAAGCAGAAGCTAAAAAAGAGCATATGGATGGTACAACAGGAGATAAAATAATAGAATATTTATACAATAATGAAAAGACATCATATGTATTTAGAGATATAGGAGATGGAAGTGAGGCAAAATTATCACAAGTAACATCAACTACCAATAAAGATACCTTTTCTAGAAACCTAAAAATTGGTTCAACAAAACAAGAAGTATTACAGGCATATCCAGAAAATACAAAACTAGGAAGTGAAACTAAAATTGAATACACAAAAGGAGAAAAGGGAAAAGAAAACTTTACAGTAATAACCTATAAACTAAAAAATGATATTGTTACAGAAATAAATTGGACTATAGAATAAATAATTAAAAATCATAAAAGACTTGCAATTTTTAGAAAACTATTATAAAATACATTTACTAAAATAATAAAACAGTCAATAATTTTAAAAATAAAATAAAGAGAGCAATCTCATAAAAAATTAAGGAGGAAATTAAAAATGGCTAAAGCAAAATTTGAAAGAACAAAACCACATGTTAACATTGGAACAATCGGTCACGTTGACCATGGAAAAACAACAACAACAGCAGCTATTACAAAATATTTAAGTTTATTAGGAAGAGCACAATTTGAAGCATATGATCAAATAGATGGTGCTCCAGAAGAAAAAGCAAGAGGAATCACAATAAATACAGCACACGTTGAATATGAAACAGAAACAAGACACTATGCACACGTTGACTGTCCAGGACATGCTGACTATGTAAAAAACATGATTACAGGTGCAGCACAAATGGATGGAGCTATATTAGTAGTTTCAGCAGCTGATGGTCCAATGCCTCAAACAAGAGAGCATATACTATTAGCAAGACAAGTTGGTGTTAAGTATATCGTAGTTTACTTAAACAAATGTGATATGGTTGACGACCCAGAACTATTAGAATTAGTTGAAATGGAAGTTAGAGACTTATTATCAAGCTATGACTTCCCAGGAGATGAAATTCCAGTAGTAAAAGGATCATCTCTAAAAGTACTAGAAAGTGCTTCAAAAGATCCAGAAGCAGAAGAATACAAATGTATTAAAGAATTAATGGCAGCAGTTGACTCATATATACCAACACCAGAAAGACCAGTTGACCAACCATTCCTAATGCCAATTGAAGACGTTATGACAATATCAGGACGTGGAACAGTTGTTACAGGTAGAGTTGAAAGAGGAACATTAAAAGTTCAAGACACAGTTGAAATCGTTGGATTAACAAACGAATCAAAACAAACAGTTGTTACAGGACTAGAAATGTTCAGAAAATCACTTGATGACGCTGAGGCTGGAGACAACGTAGGTGTTCTATTAAGAGGTATTCAAAGAACAGAAATCGAAAGAGGTCAAGTACTTGCGGTACCAGGATCAATTAAACCTCATACAAAATTCAAAGCACAAGTATACGTATTAACAGCTGATGAAGGTGGACGTCATACTCCATTCTTCAATGGATACAGACCACAATTCTATTTCAGAACAACAGATGTTACAGGAACAATTGATTTACCAGCTGGAACAGAAATGGTTATGCCAGGTGATAACATTGATATGACAATCGAATTAATTACACCAATCGCTATCGAAAAGGGATTAAGATTCGCTATTCGTGAAGGTGGAAGAACAGTAGGTTCAGGTGTAGTTGCTGATATTATGGAATAATTAATACAGTGAAATATAGAAATAGCAAGAGTTACAAGTAATTGTAGCATCTTGCTATTTTTGATATTTATCTACTTAGTTTTTAATCATATATTTAAGTAATACTAATTAAAAGATAAATAAGCCACTTTATTACATTTTCTAATAATAACATTGTCACAAAAAAATAATTGCTAGATTTTAGTAATATTTTTTAATAAATTGAATATAATATTAACGTCAGATATATTTGACAATAAAAAAAATATTTGTTATAATATATTTAACAAATATTTTCCACGTAAGGTGGAACATGCATATACTAAGATTGCCTAAATATTTAATCATAAGTATATGGTTGATTTAGAGTAGGTTAAGCCTACTCACTTTTTATATCTAAAGTTTTTAATAAACGTTTTTCAAGTCTGATAACAAATTCAGGTGTCATTTCTGCAACTTTATGAACTAATCTAGATTTATCTATACACATAATTTGTTCTGTTTTTGCTTTAGAAGGTAATTTATCTAGTTTTCCATTTTGTATATCATTAGCAATTATTTTTTCATGTCCCGCATACAGTTTAGTAGAGCTAGAAATAGGTATAACAATAACAGTACTAGAAAAATTATTTACTAAAGAACTTTGAACAATAATACCCATATGTATATCACTTAATTCATTTCCAATATTTCGTCCAAAATTAATTAAATATACATCTCCTTTTCTAGGTCTAATAGGATGTAGGTTATTTATCTTATTATTATTTAATTGAGTAGACTTGTCTATTAGAGTGAATTTAAATATGAACCAATTAAAGTGTTTATCAAAATCTATCCTATTTGTAACACTTTTTATTTTGTTAGTTACTTTGTTTAAATTCATTTCGTATTCCTTTCACTTTAATTATTATTAAATTTGCATAAATTACATTGTATTTTATTCTATATACTTAGAAATTTCTGTTAATGCTTCCACATATATATCAGCAGTCTGTTTTCCTAAATCGTTTAATTTATTGTAATTTTCTAAATGATTAAAGACTTTATCATCATATAAATTTTTATGTATATTATTTGCTGATGCATAATTTTTATTATTAGAATAATTATGTTCATATTCAAGCTCAAATATAGAATTTTCAATTTTTCTTGTTGTAAAACAGCATTCAATAAAGAGTTTTATTCTTTCTTTTATTTTTTGTTTAGACTTAGCACTGATATAATCAGTATTATTAAAATAAGTATTTAATTCACTGTCAATTTTATTATTAGAAAGACCATAAAATTTGCTGACATCAATAATATCTATTATACAATCATATATTTCTTTTTCATCATTTGTTAAACTATAACTAACTAATTTGTTAAGATAGAATTCTTCATTTTCTTTTAACGTATCTTTTAAGCTTTGTAAATTAAAGAAATAATTATCATCAAGATATCCACAAATATTCATAAGTTCATTGTACGTTGTAATACCATTTGAATTTTCAGCTAACTTTTGCAATATTTTAGGCTTAGGAGGTTCCTTTAATTTCATATTCATATATTGAGATAGATAAGTTCTACCGATATCGGACTTTTTAGCAAATTCCTCTTGAGAACTGTAAGTTCCTTTTATATTTTTTATTATTTCGGCAAATTTAAATTTATCAAACATAATAAAAATACCTCCCACTAATAGTATACAATGCTTGTTTAAAAAAGTCAACAGATATTTTCAAAAAAATGAACAAAATATTTATAGAGGATATTAGCATAAATAATGTTGTATTAATAAAAAAAGGAGCACTTCAAGCAGTGCTCATCTCTTTAACCGTGATAATAATCTTTGAACCTGGAATCATTCCAATCTACACTATTCCAAGGGCTTCCAGAAATCACTTCTAGACTATGGACCTTCCTACCAATATGGCAAAATAAGGAACACTCTATTGGATCAATAGGTTCCATTCTCCGAAGTTTCTCTTTTTGGCACTTCATGCAGATTTGATTAAGTTCTTTCATTCGGTCACTCATTGCAATCCTCCAATTAAGATTTGAATTAATTATACCACTTTTTAGCAAAAAAATCTAGACTTTTTATCAAAATATAAGACATTTCTTATTGACTTTTTAAATCCTTAAGTATATACTGTGAATAATAATTAGTAATATAAAATTAGCTTACATAATTCTAGAAAACTAAAGATTACAATAAACAAAAATAAGAATTGCAAATGTATTTTTCAAAGAAAAATCACATATGGCAATGAATACATCAATATTAAAAGAATTGACAAATACGATTTTCAAAGAAAATCATGGATGGCATGAAAGAGAGAAGAGAGTGAAAGGAGAAAAATTATGAGAAAGATCATAACAACTCTAATTATTGTATTATTAGCAAATATACTATTTATAGGCATTGTACTTGCCGAAAACACAAAAGGAACAGTAACTGCGTCTGAATTGAACTTTAGAGAAAGTGCAAACACAAATGCAAATGCAATAGACGTATTATATAGAGGAGCAAAAGTAAACATAATATCTGAAGAAGGAGATTGGTATAAAGTAAAGTATAAAAATGAAGAGGGATATGTAAATAAACAATACATAAAAAAAGATGAAGAAGGCAATAACATAGACACATCAAATACAAGCATAAATACATCTTCACAAAACAATGAAAATACAACGACAAATACTACAGTAACTCCAACGCCAGAGCCAACAACAAGCGGAATGGAAACTCCATCAGACATAATAGAATTAAATAAAACAAAAATAAAAACAGAAGCAACATTATATGTATTACCACTTATCAACTCAACAAAATTAGCGAATTTAACAGTAAACACAAATGTACAATTAATCTCCATAAATGGAGATTGGGCATATGTACAAACAGAAAATAATAGCGGATGGGTATTTAAGAAAGTACTAGAAAAAACAAGTATGACATTAGCAAGCAACAATTCAACTTCTACTACAACTAATGAACCACAGAGTAACAACACAACAAATGAAAACCCAACTAGTGCAAATACTGTTGAAAACACTACTTCAAACAGCACAACAAGTTCAACTACAAATGAAACTACACCAACTTCAACAGCTACTCCAACACCTTCAAATAGTGAATATCCAACAACAATGTATGCAACTGTTGAAGCTGTAAATGTTAGAAGTAAAGCAAATACAAGCTCAGAGGTAGTAACAAGCATAGAAAAGAATGTACCAATAACAGTAGAAGGAAAAGAAGGAAATTGGTATAAAGTAAAAACATCTGATGGTAATGGATATATAAGAAGTGATTTGATATCAAAAACAAGATAAAAAGAACATAAATAAGATATCAAAATTTGAAAAAATTAAAATTTACAAAAAGAAAAATATAATAGAAGATAATAGAAGCAAAAATTTATAAAGTAAATTAAAACTTAATGTGTGGGGGCACAGAAAGGCAATTAAAATGAAACGATACTTATGCGCCCTAGCAATATATTTAATATTAATAATATTAGGGCTATACAAGCTAGGTATAGCCCTTTATGAATATAAAGGACCACATAGTGGAAAATTTTATGCGACTATTGAAAGTAGTGCAAAAGAAAAGCAATACACAAATACATATGATGTAGAAATAGAAGGTAATAAGTTTATATTATATGTCAAGAAAACACAGAAGCAACAATTACAAATTGGAGACAAAATAGAATTTGAAGGAAAATTTCAGGAGCCAACAAGTCAGCGAAATCAAGGAGGATTTGACTATAAAATATATTTAAAGACAAAGAAGATAATTGGAACCTTTAAAGCAGAAAATATAAAAAAAGTTGGAGAAGAAGAAACACTTCAGATTGCTATAAAGAAGAAAATTTTTAAAATACAACAATATATTAGAGAAACATATCAAAAAAGGCTAAAAAAGCAAAATACAGCTCTAATTACAGCATTATTAATAGGAGACAAAAGTGATCTTGAAAGTAGTGTAATTGATAATTTTAGAGACGCAAGTTTAAGTCACATACTTGCAATATCAGGAGCACACTTTTCATATATAATTATAATGATAGACTTTCTAAATAAGCGATTAAAAAATAAAAAAATAGGAAATATAATTTCGATAGTTATAATTTTATTTTTTATACAGTTAACAGGAAATACACCATCAGTTGTGAGAGCTGGAACAATGAATATAATGATAATTGTAGCAGAACTACTATATAGAAAAGTAGACATATGGACAAGTCTTGCAGTATCATTAATAATACAGATAATAAGTAATCCATATGTAATATTTGACATAGGACTGATACTTTCATACGGTGGAGTAATTGGAATAGTGCTATTTTACGATATAATATATAAAAAGATAAAATTAAAAACAATCAGTGTAACGTTATCAGCAAACATAGTAATAATGCCAATTATGGTATATAACTATAATACAATTTCAATATCATTTATAATATCAAATATATTTGCAAGTATGATTTTGGGCCCAATAATAATCATAGGATTTTTATCAATAATTTTTAAATTCAAGCCAATATTTATTTTGTTAGATATTTTACTTAGCTTATTTCAAGATATAGCACAAATTTGTGCTAAACTTCCACTATCAAAAATATATGTAGGAACTCCCACAATACTATCAATAGGATTGTTTTACTTAGTATTAACAAATATATTAAAAGCAGAAACACAATGTAAAAAAAATCGAAAAATGCAACAATATGAAAAAATAAAACAACTAATCAAACATTCCAAAAGTCGAATATTACAAAATAAAAAGATAGCATTTTTAATAACAATAATAATTATATCAAATCTAAATTTTCAAGTATTAGCAATCCAATTAAATGGTAATTTATTAATTAACTTTGTAGATGTTGGACAAGGAGATAGCACATTAATTAGAATAGAAAATAAAACATTAATGATAGACAGTGGAGGATCAACGGATACAAATGGCAATTATGACTTAGGAAAGAGCACACTACTACCATATTTATTAAACAAAAAAATAACAAAACTAGATTATATAATGATATCTCATTTTGATGCTGATCACTCACAAGCATTTATGTATGTATTAAAAAATATAAAAGTAAAAAATGCCATAATATGTAAACAAGCTAAAGACAGTTATTTATATCAAGAATTTCTAAAAATTTGTAAAGACAAGAAAATCAAAATAATATATGTAGAAAATGGAGATAATATAAAGATAGGAAAGTTAGAGCTTAAAATTTTACATCCACAAAATAACTTAATCACAAACAATCCACTAAATAATAATGCAATAGTTGTAAAGTTAATTTATAAAAAATTTAGGGTATTATTTACAGGAGATATTGAAAAAGAAGCAGAAGAGTTAATTCTAAGAAATAATATAGATATAAAAGCAGATATCCTAAAAGTTGGCCATCATCGGCTCAAAAACCTCTACAACACAAGAATTTTTACAAAAGATATCACCTAAAATAGCACTAATTGGAGTAGGAGAAAATAACAAATTTGGACATCCAAATGAGGAAGTACTAAAACGTTTAAAAGACATTAACACTGAGATATATAGAACAGACAAAATGGGCGAAATAAGTATAACTGCAAATAAAGATGGGAAAATAAAAATTAAGGAACATATTAAATTTTAACCGCTTAAGTTAGTATTTCAAACAATGAATAAATACAATAGTTTAAGTAATATTTAATAAAAGAAATGCAAATTGTATTTTAAACAATATTAAAATTTATTATAATAATCGTTGAAATTTCAAAGTTGTAATGTTATAATTTTGTTATAAAAAACAAAGCAGACCTACATTCATGCTGAGTTACTTAATTTTACTTTAGGTCTGCATATTAATGCCTTCAAAGAAAGGAAAAAAGTAAATATGAAAAAAGTAATAATAATTTTAGTGATTGTATTTGTTATATTAGCAGGCATAGGAGGGGCAACCTTTTATTATATAAATATGATGAACCCAACAAGTACTACAAGTCAAGAAGTAACTGTTAATATACCAACAGGTTCAACAGCTTCATCAATAGGTACAATCTTAGCTCAAAATGATTTAATAAGAAGCGAATTTATATTTAAAATATATACAAGACTAAATAATGTAACAAACTTAAAAGCAGGAGAATATGAGCTAAATAAAAATATGGGAGTAACTCAGATAGTTGAAGCTCTTGAAAAGGGACCAGACGCAAGTAAAAAAACAATAAATGTAACCTTCTTAGAAGGAAAAAATATGAGATGGATAGCTAAGAAAATAGCAGAAACAACTAACAACACAGAAGAAAAAGTATTTGAAAAACTAAAGGACACAACATATATAGACAAAATAATAGAAAAGTACTGGTTTATAACGGACGAAATAAAAAACAAAAATATATATTATCCACTTGAAGGTTATTTATTTCCAGATACTTACAATTTTAAAAATAAAGATATAACAGTTGAAGAAATATTCGAGATAATGCTTAACCAAATGGAGAAAAAGCTAGAACCATATAAGAGTGAAATACAAAGCTCTAACATAGCAGTTCACAGATTACTAACAATGGCATCTGTTATTGAGCTAGAAGCGGCAAACAAAGAAGATAGATCAGGAGTTGCAAGTGTATTTTATAACAGAATAAAAAACAATATGCCACTTGGAAGCGATGTAACAACATATTATGCAATAAGAGTAGATGTATCAGAAAGAGATTTAAGACAATCAGAACTTAACACATATAATCCTTATAATACACGTGGACCAAATATGGAAGGAAAACTACCAATAGGGCCAATAGCTTCAGTTGGTATAGATACAATAAAATCAGCACTATATCCAGAAGAAACCAACAACTTATACTTTGTAGCTGATAAAAATGGAAAAGTATATTTTGGAAAGACAATAGAAGAACACAATAACAATATAAGTAGACTACAATCACAGGGACTATGGTATAATTATGAATAGAAAGTTTATAAAAACAGCAATAAATACTCACATAAAGCTTCATGTACCAAATAATATGAAAATTACATGTATATAAATTAAAAAAGTGGAAATAATTACCTCATAAAGAGGTGATTATTTTTATGAGAAAATCAGTATATATAGGAATGGTTTTATTTGTTATAATTGCTGGAATTACAGCAGGAATTATAGTACATGTATATAATGATAAAGTAATGGAAAAAGCATCAATGAAAAGGACAGAAGAAGATAATTTAGTAACAGTAAATACAATAATTCAAACAGCTACACAAGAGGAAAAAACAACTCCAAATACAATGATAACAGTTGAAACCTATTACGAAAAATGTGGGCATAATGAAATAGAAAAAAAGAAAATTGAGTCAGAAGACATAAATAAAACAGAAAAAGAATTAGAAGAAAAATATGCAGAATACAAGATAACAAAATTTTCTAATGAAGAAGTGAAGCTATATAGAGAAAAAAAACAAATGTGCGAAAATCATTATGTTATAAAGGAGAAAGAAGGAAAGATTGCAATTTATAATGTAAATGAAAATGGAAAAGAAACTTTTAAAACTGATACTGAGATATTAACAAAATATTTGCCAGATGAAGATGTAGAACTACTAAAGAAAGGAATAAAAGCTAGCAGCGAAGCACAACTAAATCAGATATTGAGTGATTATGAATAAACTAGAAAAAAACAAAGAATATTAAAAAGGTAATTGACATATATTATATATAACTAAATTATTAAGTGACAGTGTTGTCATAATTTCTGAAAAACTAAATGAATGGGAGCATTTAGTTTTTCTTTTTAAATAAAAAAGAAAGCACAGCATTGGGTAGTACTGTACTTTCTATCAACTATCTAAGCCTCATCCTGTTTTCATATATTTAATCTTTTTTAAACTCTTTAATCTTAGTACTTTCCTTCAATTCTTCTTTATTAGGTAAATAGCCTTGACCATAAAAATAGCGAGTATAACTAAATAAAGAGAATATAGCAAATAAAACAGCCACGAAATATAAATACAAATCAAAGTGAGGTAAATCGAATGCCTTAATTGCAAAAGAGCTAACAACCGCTAGATACATAATTACAGTTGTAAGCTTACCATACCATTTGCTTGAAACAACAAGCTTTTTTCCATATAAAAAAGAAGCACCAATTATTAAAAATAGTTCTTTAACTAATAAGACACAAATAATCCAAAAGGGAATAATCTCTTTTATAGATAAAGTCAATAATACTGAAATTTGAGTAAGCTTGTCTGCAAGTGGGTCAATTAACTTTCCAAAATCAGATATTGCATTAAATTTTCTAGCAATTACACCATCAGCAATATCAGTAATTGCAGAAAGTGTGAAAATTATAAAAGCTAATAAATAATTGTCAATTGAGATAAACAAGATAATTATTGGCACAAGAAAGAGTCTAATTACGGTTAATATATTTGGAACATATTTTATATATTTCATAAAATCTCCTTATATTGCTACATTTCATAGAAATATTGCTACTTTTGCAATATCAAAAGATACTTCACTATATTACTATGATATTACTACTATTTGTAGTAGCTAAAAACTAGCTACTACAAAATTAATTATTACATACATTAAAGCCTATTTAACCTTAAATGTCAATTGTTCTTTTTTAAGGTCAATATAAACACTTTGTCCGTTAATAAGTTCATTTCTTAAAATTTTATCTGAAAGTTCATCTTCAATATATTTCTCAACTGTTCTTCTAAGAGGGCGTGCACCATACTTTATATCAGTACCTTTATCAAGTAAATATTTCTTAGCCTCATCAGAAACAAACATTTTTATATTTTTATCGTTAAGTACATTTTGAGTATCAGCAAGCATTAAATCAACAATTTCAATAAGTTCAGTTTCACTTAATGCGTCAAATACAATAATTTCATCAACTCTATTTAAAAATTCAGGTCTAAAAGTCTCACGTAAACTATCCTTAATTTTAGCCTTTTTAGTGTCAGAAGTAGAGCCAAACCCAATAGAATTAGTATTTAAATTAGAGCCAGCATTAGATGTCATAATAATTATAGTATTTTCAAAACTTACAGTATTTCCATGAGAATCAGTAAGTCTTCCATCATCAAGAACTTGTAGTAAAATATTAAATACATCAGGATGAGCCTTTTCAATCTCATCAAGAAGTACAATAGAATATGGATGACGTTTAACCTTTTCTGTAAGTTGAGAAGCATCATCATATCCTACATATCCTGGAGGAGCGCCAATTAGTTTAGCAGTAGAATGGCTTTCCATAAATTCTGACATATCAACTCTAACAATAGCCTCTTCATCACCGAAAACTTCATATGCAAGAGCTTTAGCAAGTTCGGTTTTACCAACGCCAGTAGGACCTACAAAAATAAATGAAGGTGGACGTTTTGTACTTTTTAGACCAGCTCTATTTCTACGAATAGCCCTAGATACAGCTGAAACAGCATCATTTTGCCCAATAATTCTGTTATGAAGGTTATTTTCAAGCTCTAATAACTTTTTAGTTTCCTCCTCAGTAATTTTTTGAACAGGAATTTTAGTCCAATTTTCAATAACCTTAGCAATATCTTCAACAGTAAGTTCAACAGGAGTCATCTTACGCTCAAGTTCTTTAATTTGATCTGTTAAATTACACTCTTGCATTTTAAGTTCTGCTGCCTTTTTATAATCATCAGTAGAATCAGCACTTGCAGCTTCTTCCTTTTGTGCAAGTATATCTTGTAATTTATTCTTTAAAACTTCAAGAGTATATAAATCCTTATTATCTAAATTAATTCTTGAGCAAGCTTCGTCAAGAACATCAATAGCTTTATCAGGTAAAAATCTATCATGAATATATTTTTCAGACATTATAACCAATTTTTTAATAATATCATTTGAAATTTTAACCTTATGGTATTGCTCATAGTAAGGTTTAATACCTTCAAGGATATGAATAGCATCATCCACCGAAGGCTCCTCAACCATTACAGGTTGAAAACGTCTTTCTAAAGCAGAATCCTTCTCGATATGCTTTCTATATTCATTAAGAGTAGTAGTACCAATAATTTGAATAGAACCATCAGCAAGTGAAGGCTTTAAAATATTTGCAGCATTCATAGCATGATCAGAATCACCAGCACCAATAATATTATGAATCTCATCAATAACAAGTATAATATTACCATCTGATTTACATTCATCAATGATAGATTTCATTCTTGCTTCAAACTGACCTCTAAACTGAGTTCCAGCAACTATTGCAGTCATATCAAGTAAATAAATTTCTTTTTTTAATAATTTAGCAGGAACTTGAGAACTGACAATTCTCATTGCTAATCCTTGAGCAATGGCCGTTTTACCAACACCAGGTTCACCAATCAGACAAGGATTATTTTTAGTACGTCTATTTAGAATTTGAACAATTCTTGAAATTTCTTTATCTCTACCAATAACCTTGTCAATCTCTCCATTTCTAGCTTTATCAGTCAAATTTGTACCAAAGCTATTTAAAAATTTTCTCTTTTTATTAGTTGATTTCTTTTCAGTTTTAACTGTTGTTTTTGATTTTGAAGACTTATCATCATCATTATTTAGACCAGCAGAATTTGAAAAAAGTGATCCAATCGGAATTGCAAACCCCATAGGTGATTGCATTCCATCAATATTATCAACCTCATCTTCTGATTTATTTGTAATATTACCATTACGATACTCAATATTAACATCATCAAGGTTAACACCATGTTCTTCCAAAGTATGTGTCAAATCCTTTAACATTGAACCAAATTGATTACTCAATTGCTCAACATCATCTGGTGATAAATCTATCTCATTTAAACCAGGCGCCATGCCTCTTTTCTTAGCACAACTATAGCAGTATCCTAAAGTTTCAGTTCCTTTACCTTCTATAGTTTTTTTAACTGTGATTACGGCTAAATTCTTTTTGCAATCTGAACATAACATATATAATTAATATCCTTCCTTAATCCCCATTTTTTAGCTTTCTATATTGTACTCTAAAAAAGCAATTTAGTCAATAAATCTATAACAAAATCTTTTAAAATCTGGTAAAAAATAGTGAGTTATAAAAAAACTGCAAATAAGCTAAAATACTTGACAATCAACACTAAAACAGTATATAATGTGAATATTAAAAATGAATTAATAGACTATATAGAGTAGTATTACAAGGTTTATAGGCTAATCCATAAAAACCTAAATATATGAATAATAAGGATAGCAATATGAATAAAACAGTTAGATATATGATATATGCGATAATTACAGTAGTATGTATATTAGCTATATTTGCAGGAGTATATGTAGTAGTATTCAAAAATCAAACAGTTGGAAATGTAACTAATGGCCAAGATGAAACAAATACATCAACAGAAGATCCACAATTTCAAGTAAAAAATGAGTTTAAAGAACTATTTCAAAATTACTTTGTTGCATCAAATTATAAAGCAACAAATATAAAAAAATTAATTGAAGATAAAGACTTAGTTTATGAAGACATTACTTATAAAGAAACTCAAAATGGTAACTTAGATCTTCATATTCCAGTAATAAATATACAAAGTGAAATAATTGATAGATACAATAAAACAACTCAAAGTATATTTGTTGAAAAAGCTAATGAAATTCTTCAAGATAAAGAAGTAATGAAAAATACAATATATTCAGTATCTTTCACAAGTTATATAAATAACGACATTTTATCAGTTGCAATAATGGCAAATTTAAAAGAAGGGCAAAAAGCCCAAAAAACAATGCTTCAAACTTATAACTATAATTTATTAACAGGTGAAGAAGTAACAATAAATGACATTATTAAATCAAGAGGTTTAGATGTAAATGTAATTAACAAGAAAATTGCTGATGAAGTGAAAAAAGCAAATGATGATGCATTGGGAATTGCTTCATCTGGATATGAAGTATACAAAAGGGATTTAAACAGTGATATATATAAGGTTCAAAATGGTGCAATATTTATTCAAGGACCAAATGGAGAATTGTATATAGTATATCCTTATGGAAATGTTGAATACACAACAGAAATGGATGTAATTCAAATATAAATAATAAATGATAAACAAAAGTGTGTTACAGAATAAAATAATAACCATTCACTCAGCCAAAAGTAGAATGGTTATTTTTTATGGGATAATAAGAAGTGGATTTTATAATTAAACTATTAATTATACATATTAGTGTAATCATTATAGATTTACAAGAAGTGCACTCATTTAAGTGATTATCTACAAATTTCTTAGTAGTATCACTTATTTTATCTTTTATATAATTAGGAAATAAATCTCTATAAATATCACACTCAATTTTTTTCATCTTTCATAGTCTCCCTTATTTTTAATTTTCCTCTATAAAAAGCAAGTCGTGTCCATTCTTCACTTTTAATGTTTTCTGTTATAATCAATTAATGTATTTTTGCAATAGCACTTAACCAAGTAATAACTTTACACTGATTGTTAAATTTATTGATACATTTTATAGCTTTATAAAAAGTTTCATAATTAAAAATATTTTGAAATAAGATAAAAATGTACTATAGTGGACAAGAAAGCATAAAAAAATAATATCCTCCAAAACCATTGATTTCAACAGAAAAAATAACAATTATTTAAATATATTATGTAAATAAATGCATAAAAAGGTTGATTTTGTTAAAAATATGTGCTATAATATTAAATGCACGCACGCTTTAAAAAGGAGAGTGATTATTTATTTTAAAACAAGAAACACCAAGTGAACCGACACAGATGATAAAGAAAATAATAAAAGCAATCGTAATAGCATTTTTATTAATATCAATATTAATAATAGCAAAATTCAAAACAGTGTATGCAGTAGTAGTTAACGACGAAGTCGTTGGATACATTAGTAACAAAGAAAATTTCCAACAGCAAATTGATAAGAAATTTGCAACAACAGAAAATGAAAATGTAGCCTTTGTAACATTAGACAGTGTAGGATATGAAAAAATAATAGCAAGTAAAAATCTAGTAGATGAAGAACAAACACTAGAAAATTTAAAAGAAAATGCTAAAAGTGTATATAGAGTATATGAGATAAGCTACTCAGAAAACGAAGAGTCAATATATGTATATTCTATGGAAGAAGCTGAAGAAATTATACAAAACTTAAAAGAAAAGTATAATGAAATTGAACCAAACCTAAGTATTCAAGAACTATATGTTGAAAAGGAAGTTACTGATGAAAGCATAAAGTTAGCAAAGGAAAAAGTTGAACAAGATTTAGAAAACAAGATAAATGAGAAAAAGCAAAAAGAAATAGATGCAAAAACCATAAAAGGAGTTTATATTGCATGTGCACCATTATCAACAGGAAGAATATCTTCAAGATATGGTAGTGTTGAAAGAATTAGAGACCATGTTCATCAAGGTCTTGACATAGCAGCACCTTATGCTACTCAAATTAAAGCTGTAGCAGATGGAACAGTAGTGTCAACAGGATGGAGTGGAGGATATGGAAACTTAGTTATAATTGACCATGGAAATGGTGTACGCACATATTATGGTCATTGCAGTAGTATTACTTCATATGTAGGAAAGCAAGTAAAGTCAGGTGATATCATAGCAAAAGTAGGATCAACAGGCAATTCTACAGGAAACCATCTACATTTTGAAATACGTGTAGACGGTAATTACGTTAATCCAGAAGGATATATATATTAGTTTTTTGAGTTGATTTTTTAGATTATAATATATAAAAAAGGGTGCTCCCCGTCAGCGAAAGACGCTGACGGGGAGACTTTAACATACAAATAAATTTTTCCATAAAGGAAATGTAGTAATGTTAAACAACAATTGTGTTAACATTTAAATAAGTGTTGCTATTGGAATAGTGGCTATTTGCAAAGCAGTTAGTCAAGGGATACAGTTCCAACAGGTCCAGACTGAAAACTAACCTTGAAGCCGAAGGCTTCGGCGACAAACCTCAAAGGAACCATAGTACGACCTCTAATAACCGTAGGAGCGACATCCATATCATAGTATTGACCGTTAAACAGATAGGTTGTCTTACCAGGGAAAAGGTACATAACAAGTGAATTACGGGTGATAACTGCACAGTTAAACTCCGAATTCCAATCTACCTTACAGCCAAGAAGCTCGGCGATAGCTCTTATCGGTACCATAGTCCGCCCTGGTTTCATGATAATGGGCTGCTGATCAGGAAAATTAACCAAATTGCCATTTACGAAGATTTCAACAGGTTGGTTACCATCATTATTGATGTAAATACGACTACCTGAGTAGATGATCTGACCATTATTTGGAATAGTCAGTGCCAAGGGGTTGTTTGTAGTTCCTGAATAAACATTGTTGGTGTAGACTTCGAAGGTCTTAATTTTGTTGCTGCCAGCAGTGTAGATGCATAATGTGTTGTTGCTTACTTCAGCGGTGTATCCAAAGAGATTGATGTAGTAGTCGAGGATGATGCCATCTCTAGGGATATAAGGAGTGAGAGCATAATACCGTTCTGTTGTGAAGATTTTCTCAAACTCCTTATAGGAGTAGACACGGAAGTTGCCATCAAGACCCTGATACACGTCCACCCCAGGGATGATAACATCATCCACACTAACGTTGAGAACAAGCTCAGGGATGAGGACTTCAGTGTTGCCGAAGTCAGGAAGGCCAGGATCAGGGATTTCTGGATCATACCAGAGCCTGGAACTGGCGCTGGCGCTGGTTGTGGCGAGTGCCAAAACCATAATTACCGCTAAAATGGTTGCTAAAAATTGCCGCTTTTTCATAGTGAGATCCCTCCGTTAAAAAAAAATTTTTGTATGTTACACACATAAAAAGCAACTTGAAAATGCTATTTATGTGAAAACACCTAAAATAATGTCCAATTAATGACACTATTTATCCAAAAGGAATTTATATATATTGTAGCACAAATTAACATAAAATGCAATATTTTATAATGTATATAAATGCATGCAAAAAGCGACTTTCAATAAGTCGCTTTTTATGAAAAATAAAAGGGGATGTTTTTGTTCTAATAATCAGCATTTAACTGATTACAATTATATTATAATAATGAAATTTGTCTATTGTGTGAACTGGACGTGAAAGTTTAGTAGGATAATTGTAATAATCTTTAAAGGCTTAAAAGTACATTAAAATAAATAAAAACGTTGGAAAATAAATCCAACGTCTAAAAGTTATTTCTAATTTTATTCATAACAATATTTATAAAATGTAAAACTAAGGTTGTTCTTTTAGCTCAACACTAACAGTTTTTTCTTGACCATTTCTCTTAACAGTTAAAGTCATAGTATCGCCAACTTTATGCTTATTTTTAATAGCATTCAAAGCATCCATATCCTTAACAGTAGTATCATCAGCTTTAATAATAATATCACCAACTTTCAATCCAGCCTTTTCAGCAGGAGAGAAATCTTCAATACTTTTTACATAAATTCCAATTTCAAGATTATCGTTAGGGCGAACCTTAAGATCAGCTTGAGTTATATTTCTTCCAACGATACCAATATAAGGTCTAATAACTTTTTTAAACTCAATTAAATCTTGATAAATAGATTTAGTAGAATTAATAGGAATAGCAAAACCTAAACCCTCAATTCCAGTACCAGAAGCCTTTCTATTATTAATTCCTATAACTTCACCTTTACTATTAACTAAAGCACCACCACTATTACCAGAATTAATAGCAGTATCAGTTTGAATTAAAGTAAAAGTACCATATTCATCAGTAATCTCTCTATTTAAAGCACTAATAGAACCAGTAGTTACACTACTTTGCATTCCTAGAGGATTACCAATAGCCATACACCATTCACCAACTTGAAGAGAATCAGAATCTCCTAAAGTTGCAGCAGGAAGTCCTGTTTTATCAATTTTAATAACAGCTAAATCAGTTTGCTCATCTGTTCCAATAATTTTAGCAGTATATTCAGTATCATCATTATATAAGGTTACAGTTAGTTTTGTAGCTTCTCCAATCTCATAAAAAACACTTGATGAAGATGATGAAGTTGAACTAACAACATGATTATTAGTTAAAATATAGCCATCTTCACTTATTATAACTCCAGAGCCTTCGGCTTGAGCTGTTGAAGAAGCTTTTGAAAATACTGAATTAATAGGATACTCAACATTAATTCCAACAACAGAAGGTAGGACCTTTTGAGCTACTGCAACACCAGTGTCAGAAAAATTTGAAAGTGAAACTAAATCCATATTTACATTATTATAGTTAATATTTGCACTACTATCTCCAGAAGTTGAAGTAGGTGAATTAATTATTAATTTACTTTTTATTGCTGGAACATTAAAACATACACCAATTGTCAAAACAGCTCCTAATACACCTGTTGCAAAAGGTAATACTACTGATTTACCAAAAGAATTTGAGCTTGTTTTTTTTGTAGTTTGTCCTGTAGGTTGCTTAAAACCATTACTTTGTCCTTGGCTTGAATTTACATAGTTAAAATTATTAGTATTTTTATTTTCCATAATAAAATTTAATCCTTTCCTTTAAAAATAGAACTTGGTTAATAAATTAAATAGGGTTCTTTTTATAAAACTATTTTTGATTATATATATAATACCCTACAAATGTGATAGAATTGTGAAAAAGCTGTTACATTTTTATAACATTTATGTGAAAGATAGTGGGAAGCATACATAGTTAATAAAAATATATAAATAATATGTCAAAATAGATAAATATTTTGACATATAACCTCATTTTATAGTATAATGCACAAAGAAAATAGGATAGTTAACAAGCATAAAGCATGATAAGAATGATAAAATAATCAAAAAACACGATTTACAATAAATTTGACAAATGCAATCTATAAAAAAGGAAAGGAATAATAATGAAACAAGAAAGTGGAAAAGGAATGATAAAAGCATTTATATTACTTATAATAATGATAGCTATAATAGTAGGAATATGCATGTCAATTAGTAAAAATATAAAAACACAGAAAGTTGATACAGTAGTATCAAATATGCTAACAATAAAGGCAAAGTGTAAAGTTTTTAATGAGAATAGGATACGAACTAATAAAGGAGAAGAAGAATTAATTGGGACAAAGCTATCAGACATAGGAAAAAGTGAAGAACAACAAAATAATAATGAAGAGAAAAAAGAAGAACAGAGTAATGAAGAAAACAAACAAGAATCAAATGAACAAGAGAATTCAAATGATGAGAAAGACCAAGAAGACTCAAGTGAAGAAAAAAAAGAAACAACAAGTGATAATAACAAAAAAAACGACAAAAAAGATGATTTAATAAAAATAGTTAATAATTTTAAAAACACAGGAATTATAACAGAAGAAGAATATGCAAAATATTATGTTCTAACAGATAAAAATTTAGAAGATTTAAAAATAAAAGTAAAAAATGAAAAGAATTCATATTATCTAATAAATTATGAGACAAATGAAGTTATTATTACAAAAGGATATGAAGGAAAATATAAAATAAGTCAAATTGAAGAGGAGAATAAATGAAAGAGCAAGAGATTGAGAGACTTACTAACCTAAAGAAGTATGAAGAAAATTTATACAGTGAAGGTAATAATCTAATTTGTGGAGTAGATGAAGCAGGAAGAGGACCATTAGCAGGACCAGTTGCAGTTGGTGCCGTTGTAATGAAAAAAGACTCAATGCTTGAATGGATAAATGATTCTAAAAAAGTAACAGAAAAAAGAAGAGAAATATTATATGACAGAATAATTGAAGACTCTCTTGCTTGGAGTGTTAGGCTAATATCTGAAAAAGATATAGATGAATTAAACATACTTAATGCAACTAAAAAAGGTGTAACACTAGCAATTAAAGACATAATAGAACAATTAAAGACAAAACCTGACATAATAATACTGGATGCTTTAAGGGAGATTGATACTTTTAATATACCATATCAATCAATAATAAAAGGTGATGCAAATTGCTATTCAATATCATGTGCTTCAATTCTTGCAAAAGTTACAAGAGATAGATTGATGAAAGAATATGATGAGAAATATCCAGAGTATGGCTTTGCAAAACACAAAGGATATGGAACTAAAATGCACATTGATGCAATAAAGCAATATGGACCAACTGAAATTCATAGAAAAACATTTATTGAGAATTTTGTATAGAAATTAACGAAAATATTGAATACATAAACATCAAGTTATACATATTGTAAAAATCAACATATTGATTGACAAAACAATTAAAAAATGTTATTATAAAATATAGTAAAAATCGAAAGAGGTCGCAATTTTTAAGAGTACTATTTTTAAAAGCGGATAATTGTAAAAATAGGAAAGGAAAAATTGCCGAAATTGAAAAGAAAATCTGTAACTTTTCAATTGGGCTAATGCAAAACATGTATTAGACTGTCACAAAAATGTGGAGTGCTTTCAAACAAATAGAGAATAGTTTATTTTTTATGGGTTTGTGAGTATTCACAGACTCTTTTTTGACATAATAGAAAATGAAAATGTTCTATTTTAAGTCATGCTAATTAAAGTTTTTGATAAAATATCAATAGCAAAAATAAATTATTAAAGAATATCTAAAAATAAAATAATAGGAGGAAAATAAATGTTAACAAGAAACTTACTAGAAAATTTAGAGCAAGCATGTGAGGTTATAACTAAAGGATATGAAATGCAGACAGGTGGCACAAGTCTTCAATTTGGTGTACTACAATTAAGGGATAAAAAAAGTCAAGAAATAGATATAGTAAGACAAGCAGCAATGTTATATGATGAATATAAAGGAAATGAAGAATATATACATATTCCAGATATAAATCAAATGCTACACAATCTGCAAAATTATCCAGTATTAGGAGTATGGAATAAAGAAAATGGAGAACTTGAAGGTATTGTTACTATTAAATATCACGATAGTGCTGAAAAAGTAGATCCTTATTATCCAAAAGAAGGAGTAAATTTTTTCTCAATTACAGGAGTTATTGTAAAACAAAGAGAAGGTATATTACATAAAGGACTTGGAAGCAACTTGTATGCAGCTTCTATTTTAGGAATTCAAAAATATGCAGAACAATGTGAAGATAAAAATTTGGAGATGAATGTAGTAATAGACTGTACAAACTTACCAAGTTTATATGCTTTAAATAATGCAAATGAAAATATAAAAGCACGAGGATTATTAGGAAAAGGCAAAGAGTTAGATAGTATTTTGGATGCTATTTACACAGTAAGAGATGAAGAAGGTCATTTAGTAGAGGCACCTACATATGTTATAAAAATTCCACTAACACCAAAAAAAATACAAGAACAAGAAAAGGAAAATACTACTTTTTCATTTTCAACTAAACAAGAAGAACCAAGACATAAACAATATGAAGTTTTATTAGGTACTATTTTAGAAGAAATAAAACAAGATGATATGTACGTAACTACACAAATGGAAGATGAAGGAACTGGAACTGTTACATATATTTCTGTAGATAATTTAAATATTCGATTAGAAGACATGAAGGTTGATCGAAATGGAGCTCAAAATATTGGGAAGAAAAGAGTTCCAAGAAATGATGTAGGTAAATTTGTAGGACCGATGCCAGATTTTACAAATTATATTGAAGATGATAGATAACTTACTAGAAGTATAGACTATGTAAAAATAAAGTGTAGAAAGGAGGGTATGTTTTATTTAAGTTATTAAATATATCATACAACTAAAAATGAAAACAAAAACAATTCAATTTTTTAAAGAGATAGCGAGCATTCCAAGAGAATCTGGAAACGAAGAAAACATTGCTAAATATTTATGTAAGTTTGCTAAAAGTCGAAATTTATATTATGAATGTGACAAGTATAATAATGTATTAATCAAGAAAAAAAATTGCAATAAAGAACCTATTATTTTGCAAGCACACACTGATATGGTGTGTGAAAAAGAAGAAGGAAAGGTATTTGGCTTTGAAAAAGATGGAATAGAAGTGATAGAAGAAAATGGCTATTTAAGAGCTAATGGAACAACATTAGGCGCAGATAATGGGATAGGCATTGCTCAAATATTATCTGTTTTAGATAGTAACATAAAATGTAATATAGAAGCGGTATTTACAGTATCAGAAGAAACAAGTATGATAGGAGCTATGAATTTTGACACAACAAAATTAAAAGGAAAAAAGCTATTAAGTTTGGATGGTTTCGAAGAAAACTGTATTCTTATTGAAAGTGCTTGTTTTTATGATATTATTTTAAAAAGCAATTATTGTTTTAACGAAAAAGGAAAAATATATGAAATTGCTTTAACAGGTATGAAAGGAGGACATTCAGGATTTGATATTGACAAAGGTTTTGGAAACAGCAGTATAGAACTTGCAAAAATAATGGATAAAATACAAGACATTAAAATAAGTAATTTTATAGGAGGAACAAAGTTTAATGTAATTCCTTCATGCGCAAAAGCTAAGTTTTATAGTAAATTATCACTACAAGAAATAAAAAATATTTGCAAAAAAGAAGTAAAAACTTTACAAGATAAATATCCAAATATAAAAATAGAAGTATATGATAAGAAAGAAGAGGCAAAATTATTAGATAATAAACAATCAAGGGAATTTTTAAAGACTATAATTGAGTTTCCAGAAGGAGTAATTCATAAAAATGAAAAGCAAGAAGTAACAACATCTATAAATATAGGAATAGTTGATTTAGAGGAACAAGAAATGAAAATAGGAATGAGGAGTTCTAAAAAAGGAGAGGAAGCCAAATGTGTAGAACTCATAAAAGAATTTAGTAAAAAGCACAAATTAGAATTTACTATTTTAGGATCACAACCAGGATTTGAGTCAAGAGAAGACAGCGATCTAATTCAGAAACTATTAAAAACACATCCAGTTGAAAAATTTAAAAGTTTGCCAGTGATAAAGGCTGTACATATAACTGTTGAAGTTGGATTTTTCAAAGAAAAGATACCAGAACTTCAAATAGCCATTATTGCACCAAATATACAAGGTGCACATACTCCAAGAGAATGTGTAGAAATATCATCTATAGAAAGAGTTGACAATTGGCTTTGGGAGTTTTTAAAATTAGGTGAATAACTATTTCAACTTAAAATATAAATAATTATTTAAAAATGTATACAATTTAGAAGGCTATTTTTTCAATGACCTCAAATTTAGTATACATTTTTATTTTGTGAAGAAAGGATAAATTATTATAAAACATTATATAATTATTGAAAAACAATAATAAAATATTGACATTCAAAAATGAAAGTGCTATAATTACTAAGTATGAAAAAAATTATATTTTTAAAGAAAGGAAATTAAAAATGAAAATTTTAGGAGAAAAAAGCTTATCATCAAAGGTAATAGTGGGACTTAAAACACTTTTTGTAGCAATAAGTGTTCTTGACATCGTAGTATTAACATTAATGATGAAAACAATAAATCATATAGTACATAATGAGAGCTTACAAAGCAATATATTTGATTTGAATTTATTTGGAATGCTGATACTTTCGGGGATTATTGCATTATTAATAATTTATCAATTTATAAAAATATTCAAAAACATAAAAAACAATGTATTATTTTCAAAAGACAACTCAAATTGTCTAAACATAATTAGTAACAGTAGCCTTACAATAAGTGTAGTATTTTGTATTATATCAATACTAGTCTTCTTTTTAATGTGTAAGCTAGAAGAAAGATTTATACATTTTGTATTTGCATTTGCAATAATATTAGCAGTTGTATTTGTAGCATTTGGAATAGGGATTAAAGTTCTTAATGAGATTTACAAAAAGGCTATTGAATACAAAGAAGAAAACGATTTTATAATTTAGAGAAAAGGAGAAGAAGAAATGCCAATTATAGTAAATGTAGATGTAATGCTAGCAAAAAGAAAAATGTCATCAGGGGAACTTGCTGAAAAAGTTGGGATAACTCCTGCTAATCTCTCAATATTAAAAACAAATAAAGCAAAAGCAATTAGATTTTCAACACTTGAAAAAATTTGTGAAGTTTTAGATTGTAAGCCAGGAGATATATTAGATTATGAGAGGTAACATTTTTATAAAGGAGAAATTAATATGGAAATTTTAGGAAGTATTATATTAGCAATATCACACTCTATTTTATTTTATGGAAAACACATAGGAATTTCAATGATAATATTTGAAATAATATTTAATGCAGTTGTGCTATACATATTACATAAGAAGAATAAAATACAAAACAAAACAGGAATTTTGCTACTTATACCAATATTTATACTAAGTAGTACATTCTTTATATTTGCAAACAGTACATTTTATATAGCAAACATTGCAATGATTTTTATATTAAATTTATTAATGTATGTAATTACAACAAACAATAAAGACTATATAAGCAATCATTTATACAACACTTTTGAATTGTTTTCATCAACGATTGCAGAATGTAATGAAAGTGCAAAATATACAAAGGAAAAAACAAGAGAAAATATAAATGCAAGAAATAAAGTAAATAAAGAGGTTTTGAAAAAATTTTTATTATCATTATTAATTATAATTCCAGTTGTAGGGCTAGTATTAATATTATTAGTATCAGCAGATAGTATATTTGCAAATTTATTTAGTGGAATAGAGCAATTATTATTAAACATAAATATAGAAACTGCATGGGATATATCAATAAGAATTATAGTTATGATTATTGTATATTTGTTAATTTTAAGCCTAATATTCAAACTTCAAAATAGATATCAAAGAGAAGAATATTTGCCAGAAAGTAAGAAAAGAGATACATTTACAGTGAAGATGCTCTTATCCGTTCTTAACTTTATATATTTAATATTCTGTTTTATTCAAATATCTTCATTATTTGGAAAAATGAATATAGATAGCAATTTTGACTATGCAACGTATGCAAGAAGTGGATTTTTCCAACTTATGTTTGTTTCATTTATAAATTTTATAGTAATAGTAGTATCTAATAAGTATAATCAAGATAGAGAAAAGCTAATTCAATTTTTGAGTTTGTTATTGATTATATTTACAGTTATAATTGCAATGTCATCAATGTACAGAATGTATTTATATGAAACTGAATATGGTTTGACTTATTTAAGAATGTTTGTATATGTGATTTTATTAACAGAACTTGCTTGCTTTATACCAATGATAGCATACATATTTAAAAATAAATTTGACTTTATGAAATGGTGTATGACAATAGGAATTACAAGTTACTGCATAGTAAATTGTATAAATATGGAGAAGATTATTATAAATAAGAACCTAACACGTGAGAGTATAAGATCAATAGATTATAATTATATATCTCGAATTGCAAGTGAAGATAGCTATGAGATTTTAGAAAATAGATTAAACAACAGTGCATATGAGAAAGAACAAGAAGAAATTTCTAGAGTTATGTCTAAGATACTAGGGAATACAAAGGAATTAGATTGGCAAGAGTTTAATATTTCAAGATATAAACTAAAAGACAAGGATTATAGAGACTTAATGAAAGAATTAAATACTATTGATAAAAAGAATAATTATACACTAAGAAATGTTATAAATGAAGATATAAATATTTAAGTAGTAAAATTTGCTAAATTTAAGTAAATATGCTATAATTAACATAGCAACCCAAAATTTTGCAGATATTAGGAGGTAATGTATGATTGAGCCTGTATACCTTCCAGACGAACTGGTGTCTGGAACAGCACAAGCGTACCAGATTGGAAGACCGAGTGTACAAAAAATTACGCTTGAGGATATTGATGAAGTTCAGTTCCTTAGCGTGACACCGTGGACTTCTATCAACAAGCATGGACACAGTAACCAGTGGGAAGTGTGGGTAAATCTTGAACTGAAAACAGCCCACGTATGCCTGAAGGGAGAAGAGCATGAGTTAGTAAACAACAGCGGCACGCTACGGAAATTCATAGCTGTTAAGGGGCACAAAGATTACACTTTTGATGACCTTGCAGTCTTCTTTTACAACTGTGGATTATCCGTAACGCACGGCTCCATTATGATTAGCGACTAGCCTAATAGCATGGAACCGAGAATTCGGACCAAAAGCAGAGGGCGTTCTTATTCAGGAACGCCCTCTTAGCATTTAAATATTTTTTTAATTTATTATAAATTGAAATTAATTACTTTTAGTATTATTGGTCAAATATGCTGACAAATTGCCATCTGTATTATATGTTGCTAAAAATATATTATCTGTTTTTACAATTCCCTGTTTTTGTAGCATTTCCATTAACCATATTTTATCAAGTTTAAGTTCTTTTAAATTTTCTTCCATAATCTTTCCATCTAATATTAGATTTGTAATAATTCCTTCTTCTTTTGGCTTTATATTAAGGTCGCTTGGATTAGCTGGTCTTTTGTCACTGTATGGCAAAAAACTAATTTTTCCGTTTTCTTCTAATAAAGCTGTTTTTATATCACTTAAATTAAAAAATCCAATTGTTCTACATTGTACTAAAAACTCATTTATATCTATTTTTGCCTTTCTAAAATTTTCTTTAAATAATGTTCCGTTATCATATAAAATTAATGTTTTACCTGAAAGTATGGGCCTTAATTTTACAAACTTTGTATTTAGATATGATACTATTAATGTTATTAAAGCATATACAATCATAGCAACTACTGGTTGCATAAAATTATTTTCTAGTGAAGTAGACATTTCTGCTGCAATTGATCCTATTGTTATTGTAATAAAATAATCAAAAATGCTAAGTTGTGACATTTCTCTTTGTCCCATTATTTTTGTTAAAGTAAACAAAATGATAATTGAACCAATTGATAATCCTATGATTTTAAGTATTTCCATATCTTTATCTCCTTTTGCATTGTATATTATTTCCCCAATATACAATATTATTCTGTTTAAAAACTAATATAAAAAGTAGATAATTTTCAATAAAATTATCTACCTTATTGATATATGGTTCATTTGTATAATTATTATTTCATAAATATAAATTGACTATCTAATTTTTGTCAAGACCTTTTTTATAAATTTATTATATTATTTTTTCGTATAGCAAACAAGCGAAAACGATATATTTTTTAAAAAATTGTATCTTTTTCACTTCTTTTATGATAAAATTCAATTATGATTAGTTTTCTAAGAATTGTTTATTATTTTTGCACATACAATATAACATTCTTAGGATTTT
>CATKDT010000051.1 GCA_949746675.1 uncultured Clostridia bacterium | reverse complement strand
GATAGGAAGGTACTTAGGAAAAGCAGAAGACTTGATCTTTCCAACAGTAACAGCAACTGAGCCAGTACTAGCAACAGACTATAGAACAGCAAGCTTTACAGTAACTGCATTAGAGGATAAAAATGGAATAAACAAGATAGAAATATGGTTTGCAGGAGAAAAAATAGAAACACTTACCAAAACTTATAGCAATATAAAAACAGATATAAAAGAAAACTTTACAGTAAACAAAAATGGAGTATATACAATAAAAACATATGGAGATTTAATGGCAAGTATAACTGTAGAAGTAACAGGAATAGTACCAGCAGTAGAATTCTCACCGAATGGAAGTATAGAATGGAAAAAAGAACATACAACCAAAATAACAGTAAAAGAAACAGGGGAAAAAGTAACAAGTTTGAAATATAAATGGACAACAAGCAGTGCAAATCCACCACAAATAAGTGAATTTACTGAAAACTGTCCATCAGATAATATCATAACAGGCAAAGACTTTACAGGAACTTATTATTTGTGGATAATATTAACAACAGAAACAGGAAAAACAAATATATGCGGAAGTGAAGGATTTAATTTTGATAACGAAGGACCAAATATAAAGGTAAGAGCAGAGTCTGTATCTGTTGGGACTTTAAATTTGAAGGTAGTAGTTACAGATGAAGAAGTTGGAAATGTTATATTGCTAACAGCAGAAGTTGATGGGAAAGCAGTTAATATGGTTTCAGATGGTAATGGTTCTTTCAGTATTCAGATTGATCAAGTTGATTCAGCTTCGGTTGAGTGTGTTTTCAATTTTGCAGACTCACTCGGTAATACAAGTGAGTCGAGTGGACTTGCAAAATGTAAGATGATCACATGGGAAGTTTATAACGTTGTCAGTGAAAAAAATATTTGGAGAAGACAACGGAACTTCATATGTTGCAGAGGCGAATCAAGTATCTGGGTATAACTTAGTGAATTGGGAGAAAGGTTATGTGGAGATGTCTTCGCCAACAACTAGGCCAAAAACAAATGAATCTTCCGCACCAAGTTTATACAAAAAAGTTGATGATGTTACTTTTCAGCGTTGGAAAGGAGCTGGTACCGTTAAGGAGCTGGAATATAATGGGGATAAATATAACTATTATTATCATAATGGAAAGTGGAATGTAACAAATTTTCATGTTGTTACAGACATAATTTACCACCAAGGGGGAACTTTGAAAAATACATTTTATGGAACTGATGAAAATGAATATACAGAAGGATGCTCAGATGGGATAAACTGGATAAAAAAGAATACTCCAACAGACTCTTTAGTAGTGGAGTGGTAAGTTTCGACAGATATAATATCCGAAAACTTTCAAAAAATAATTACAAATAAAAAAAATTCAAAAAAGCCTTGCAAAAAGGCTTTTTTTTTGATATAATATAACCTGTTGAAAAATACACACATAAATAGAGCAAGGCACAAGTGCCTATTTTTAGCATTATAGCCAAAAACTAGGTTGTGCAAGCTATGAAATTTATGGAGGAATAACTAAAAGGAGGAAACAAAAATGGCAGTAGTTGCAATGAAACAATTACTAGAAGCAGGTGTACACTTTGGACACCAAACAAGAAGATGGGACCCAAGAATGGCAGAATATATATTCCAAGCCAGAAATGGAATTCATATCATCGACTTACAAAAAACATCAAAAAAATTAGACGAGGCTTATGCATTCATAAGAGAACAAGCAGAAGAAGGAAAAAACTTCTTATTTGTAGGAACAAAAAAACAAGCTCAAGAATGTATAAAAGAAGCAGCAGAAAAAAGTGGTATGTACTATGTTAATCAAAGATGGTTAGGAGGAACATTAACAAACTTCAAAACTATCAGAAAAAGAATTGAAAGATTAACACAATTAGAACAAATGGAACAAGATGGAACATTTGAAGTACTACCAAAAAAAGAAGTAGTATTATTAAAGAAAGAAATGGAAAAGCTAAACAAAAACTTAGGTGGAATAAAAGAAATGACTGAAATTCCACAAGTTATGGTAGTAGTTGATCCAAAAAAAGAACATATAGCAATACTAGAAGCTAGAAAATTAAATATCCCAATCGTTGGATTAGTTGATACAAACTGTGATCCAAATGATGTAGACTATGTAATTCCAGGAAATGACGATGCTATAAGAGCAGTAAAATTAATTACTGATGTATTAGCAAATGCAGTTATTGAAGGAAAACAAGGTGAAAGCCTTGACATGGACGAAACAACACAAACAGAAGCAAACTCAGAAGAAAGCATTGAAGAAGTTGTTTCAAACGAAACAGAAGAATAAATATAACATTTATTCTCAAAATAAGTAAAATCATATAGTGATTTAACTCTTATTATAATAAATAAAAATTAGGAGGATAAAAAAATGGAAGTTACTGCATCTCAAGTTATGGAATTAAGAAAAAAAACAGGTGCTGGAATGATGGAATGTAAAAAAGTTCTAACAGAAGCTGAAGGAGATGAAGCAAAAGCAATAGAATTACTTCAAGAAAGAGGAATTCTAAAAGCAGCAAAGAAATCAGGAAGAATTGCAGCAGAGGGAATCGTAGCAGCTTATATATCTGAAGACAAAAAAGTAGGAGCATTAGTTGAAGTAAACAGTGAAACAGACTTTGTTAGCCAAAATGAAGAATTTAAAACATTTGTTGCAGACGTAGTAAAACAAGTTGCATTAAATAATCCAAAAGATGTAGAAGAATTATTAGCACAAAAATCAATAGCTGAAACAGACAAAACAATACAAGATGTTTTAACAAGCAAAATAGCTAAAATAGGTGAAAATCTTACAATAAGAAGATTTGCAAGATATGAAACAGCAGGAATAGTAGAAAGCTATATTCATGGAGATGGTAAAATAGGTGTATTAGTTGAAATGGAAACAGAGGACACAACATTAGCTAAAGATATATGTATGCAAATAGCAGCAGCAAAACCAGAATTCATTGATGAAAGTGATGTTCCAGCTGATAGATTAGAAAAGGAAAAAGAAATTCTAAAGGCACAAGTAGTAAATGAAGGAAGACCTGAAAACATTGCTGAAAAAATAGTAATGGGAAGATTAGGAAAATTCTATGCAGAAATATGCTTACTTGACCAAGAATTTGTAAAAGATTCTAGCAAAAAAATAAAAGACTTATTAAATGAAAAGAAAGCTAAAATAAATGCTTTTGCAAGATTTGAAAAAGGTGAAGGAATAGAAAAAGCAGAAGAAAACTTCGCAGAAGAAGTAGCTAAACAATTAAACAACTAATTGATATAAGTAATAAAATTAGCTAAAACAAAGGGTTTCGAGTTAGAAATGCAATTATATTAATATTACATATAATCTTATCTAAGTAAGTATAAAAAATGAAACCTTGACAGCAACTAGTAAATATGATAAAATTTTAAAACGTTTATTATGTAACGTTATTTAGAAAGGAATGTGATTGAAATGGCAGCAAAAGGAGCAAGAGAACATATAACTTTAGAGTGCACAGAGTGCCATAATAGAAATTATGTTACAGAGAAAAACAAAAAAAATAATGCAGACAGATTAGAAATAAAAAAATATTGTAGATTTTGTAAAAAAACAACTACACATAAAGAAACAAAATAAAAAATATTTTTAATCATACTTTGTAGCAATAAAAAAACAAAGTAAGTGAAGGGATATAAAATTATGGCAAAAAAAAATAATAAGGCTGATAAAAAGCCAGTAAAAAAAGCTGAAGTAAAAGCAGAAGAAAAAGATATAGAGACTACAGAAACAGAACTTAATGAAGATGCCGTAAAAGTAGAAAAGAATGAGGAAGTTAAGGAAGTAAAAAAGGAAGAACCTAAAGCAAGTAAAAAAGAAACAAAGAAAAATGAAAAACAACCTAACAAAAATCATTGGTTTAGAGATTTTAAAGCAGAATTAAAAAGAGTAGTATGGCCTAGCCAAAAAAATCTAGCAGAAAACACTGTTGTAGTTGTTTCAATGGTAGTAATTGTTTCACTAACAATATTTGTACTAGATTTAGCATTTGGTGCATTAACAGAATTTGAAATTAAACAAGTTGAAAAATTAAAGAATTCAATAACAGCATCAAATGTTGTTGAAGAGAACACTACAAATAATACAACAGCAGATAATCTTGTAAATGATAACAAAAACAATGCTGTAAATAACAGTACTGAAGCAAATGCTACTATATTAGAAAACAATAATATAGCAAATTAGTAATTAATATATCTCTAAATAAAATAAAGGGAGGTTAAGGAATGTCCCAAAAAAACTATGATTTAAAACCAAGATGGTATGTAGTACATACTTATTCTGGGTATGAAAACAAAGTTAAAACAGACCTTGAAAAAACTATAAAAAATAGAGAACTACAAGAATTCTTTTTTGATATAATTGTTCCAATGGAAGAACAAATTGAAATAAAAAATGGAAAAAGGGAGACTAACCTAAAAAAAGTATTTCCAGGCTATGTTCTAGTTAAAATGATAGTTACTGAAGAAACATGGTATATAGTTAGAAATACTAGAGGTGTAACAGGCTTTGTAGGATCAGGAACTGATCCAATTCCATTAACAGAATCAGAAATCAGAAAAATGGGATTTGATGTACAATCTATTAATGTAAATTACGAACTAAATGATCAAGTTAGAATAATAAATGGACCATTTAGTGGATTTACAGGAATAGTTAATGAAATAAACAAGGATAAACAAAAAGTAAAAGTATTAATTTCAACAGCAGGATCAGGAAGAGAAACACCAGTTGAACTTGACTTCATGTCTGTTGAAAAAGCTTAAGCATATAATTGTTGTAAAACTACAACAATTTATATAAATTATTTTATATACAAACCAAAGGAGGTGCAAGAGAAATGCCAGGAAAGGATAACAAGGAAGAAGTAAAAGATACAATTATTAAATTACAAATACCAGCAGGAAAAGCAACACCAGCTCCACCAGTTGGACCAGCATTAGGAGGTTCAGGTGTAAATATTATGGACTTCGTAAAGCAATTTAATGATAGAACAGCAAAACAAGCTGGATTAATAATCCCAGTAGTAATCACTGTTCACAAAGATAAATCTTTCGAATTTATCACAAAGGAACCACCTATGGCAGTTTTAATTAAAAAAGCAGCCAAAGTTGAAAAAGGTTCTGGAAAACCTAACAAAGAAAAAGTTGCAAAACTTACTAAAGCGCAAGTTGAGGAAATTGCAAAGGCAAAAATGCCAGACTTAAATGCAGCTTCACTTGAAACAGCTATGAGTATGGTTATGGGAACAGCTCGTTCTATGGGTATAACTATAGAAGGATAGTTAGGAGAAATGAAACAATAAATATGGGAGAGATTTTTAAATAAATCTCGTTAATACCAAAGGAGGTAAAAAATGAAGAGAGGTAAGAGATACCAAGAAAGTGTTAAATTAGTTGATCCCAAAAAACAATATAGTGCAAAAGAAGCTATTGAAATAATAGAAAAAATGCCTAAAACAAAATTTGACCAAACAGTTGAATTACACGTTGTACTTGGAGTTGACTCAAAGCATGCTGACCAACAAGTTAGAGGTACAGTAGTACTTCCAAATGGTACAGGTAAAACACAAAAAGTATTAGTATTTGCAAAAGGACCAAAGGCTGACGAAGCAAAAGCTGCAGGAGCAGATTTTGTTGGAGCAGAAGAACTAATACCAAAAATTCAAAATGAAAACTGGTTCGAATATGATGTAGTTGTTGCAACACCAGATATGATGGGTGTTGTAGGTAGATTAGGTAAAGTGTTAGGACCAAAAGGATTAATGCCAAACCCTAAATCTGGAACAGTTACAATGGATGTAAAAAAAGCAATAGATGAGATTAAATCAGGTAAAGTAGAATACAGACTAGACAAAAACAATATTATTCACCTAGGATTTGGTAAAATTTCATTTGGTGCTGAAAAACTACTTGAAAACTATGAAGTAATTATAAATGCAATCATTAAAGCAAAACCAGTAGCAGCAAAAGGACAATACATTAAAAGTGTAGCTATTGCCCCAAGTATGGGACCAGGTTTGTATATTGACCAAAAATAATTTATACTATAGATATTTGAATTTAGATGCAAGTTATACAAAGAATGAATTATGAAGAGATTATACACAAGTATATCGACGAAATAATGAAGAAACTTGACGAAGTATATAAATTCAAAGGAGCCAAAGACAGTAGGTAATGTAAATAAATCCTACCGAGGTAAATAAGGATGAGATTCTCAGTCTATTTGCCTTGAATTGGCTATAGACTGAATTTTTATGTTAATATAATCATTGGTAAGCCCAATGACTTGTATAAATAAAAAATGAATGGGAGGTGAAAAAGAAAATGGCAAACAAAAAGATTATTCTTGAAAAAGAAGCAAAAGTTAAAGAATTAGCTGAGAACCTAAAGAAATCAAAACTAATATTAATAGTTGATTACAGAGGAACAACAGTTGAAGATGATACAAAATTAAGAAAAGACTTAAGAGAAGCAAAAGGTAGTGCAAAAGTTATAAAAAATAACATTTTAAAAAGAGCACTTGACATGAATGGTGAATCTGACTTAGATGAAATACTAGTTGGACCAAATGCTTTAATAACAGCAGATGAAGATTACCTAGCACCTTTAAAAGTTGTATATAAATTTTCAAAAGCACATGAAAATTACACAATTAAAGGAGGCTTCATAGATGGAAAATTAATGAGTGTTGAAGAACTAAAAACACTTGCTACACTTCCATCAAGAGAAGAACTTCTATCAAAACTTGCTGGATCATTATTACAAACAATTGGAAAAGTTGCTATTGCGCTTGACCAAGTTAGAGTACAAAAAGAAGCAGCTGAAACAGCTGAATAATGAAGTAAGTTTGTTTAACTTTCAAGTTGAACTAGCATAATAATGAAATAAAATCATAATATGCGATTACATCTTTTAGGAAATATTCTAAAAAAATTAAAAGAGTAAAATACTCAAAAATTGAAATAAAAATGTAAATGGCCACATTTACGATATAATTTTAAGGAGGAAATTTAAAATGGCAAAAGTTGATGAAATATTAGAATCAATCGATAGCTTAACAGTAGTTGAGTTAGCAGATTTAGTTAAGAAAATTGAAGAAAAATATGGAGTATCTGCAGCAGCAGTTGCAGCACCAGCAGCAGGTGGAGCAGCAGCAGGAGCTGCTGAAGAAAAGAGCAGCTTCAATGTTGTATTAAAAGATGCAGGAGCACAAAAAATCCAAGTAATCAAAGTAGTTAGAGACGCTACAGGATTAGGATTAAAAGAAGCTAAAGATTTAGTTGATGGAGCTCCTAAGACAATTAAAGAAAACGTAGCAAAAGACCAAGCAGAAGAAATGAAAAAGAAATTCGAAGAAGTTGGAGCTACAGTTGAATTACAATAATTCTAAAAATACTAGAAAAGTTTTCAAAACTTTCCTAGTATTTTTACTTATTATAATAAAACAAGAAGCTATGCAATAATTTCATATTTTTTTTGTTGCACATTATTATGATAAAATATAAAAAAGTAATTGTAATTTTATGAAATACATGTTATTATAATTAATGTAAAAGTGAAAATAATGAGGAGATCAACAATGAAAATATTGTTAGATGCAATGGGCGGGGATAACGCACCAGATGCTGTAATAAAGGGTGTAGCGAAAGCTATAAAAGATATTGAAGCAGAAGTAGTTCTAATAGGTAAAGAAGACATAATAAAAGAAAGAGCAAAAGAATTATTAGGAAAAGACTTAAGTGAAATATCAAATAGAATATCAATACACAATGCAGAAGAAACTATTGAAATGGAAGATACGCCAACACAAGCAATAAAAAGCAAAAAAGACTCATCAATGGTAGTTGGGTTTAATTTATTAAAAGAAGACAAAGGAGATGTATTTATCTCGGCTGGAAATTCAGGAGCATTATTAACAGGAGCAACACTTTTAGTAGGAAGAATAAAAGGGATAGACAGACCAGCATTAGCAGGTATATTACCATCATACCATGGACGCTTAGTATTAATGGATTGTGGGGCAAATACAAATTGTAGACCACTAAACTTACTTCAATTTGCACAAATGGCAAGCATATATATGACAAATACAATAGGTGTAGAGAGTCCTAAAATAGGACTATTAAACATAGGAACAGAAGAAACTAAAGGTAATGAATTAATACGTAATTCATATCAATTATTAAAAAAATATGCTAAAGAACTAAACATTAATTTTATAGGAAATATTGAAGGAAGAGAAGCGTTTTTAGGAGATGTTGATGTTGTAATTGCAGATGGGTTTACAGGAAATGTATTTCTAAAAACAGTAGAAGGACTTGGAAAACTTGTAAAAGTATCATTAACAGAAAGTATGACAGAAAATATATTTGCCAAAATAGGCTCTTTACCAGCACTTCCAGCAATAAAAAGATTTTCAAAAACTATGGATTACAAAGAATATGGTGGAGCACTATTTTTAGGTGTTAAAAAACCAGTAGTAAAAGCACATGGAAGCAGTGATGAAAAATTATTTGAATTTACAATAAAACAAGCAGAGCAATTCGTAAATCATAAGGCAGTAGACGAACTTAAAAATATATATGAAAGTGAATTAAATAAAGAAAAATTAGAAGAAATAAAACAATATATAACAACATTAGAAGTATAAAAAATTGACAAATAATTATACTTAATATAAATTAAAAGAACATAAATGAGAAAGAAACAACATATAAATTGAACAATAATATATTAAATATTAATAAAAATCTATACAAAAATAGAAAAATTTTCAAAAAAAACTTGACAATTATAAAATGTTGTATTAAGGTATGTATATGTAAAACACAAGGAGGAAAATTTATGAGTTCAGAAGAAATTTTTGATAAGGTAAAAAGTATAATAGTAGAACAACTTGGTGCAGTAGAGGATAATATAACATTAGAGTCATCATTTATAGATGATCTAGGAGCAGACTCACTTGATATAGTTGAATTAATAATGGCTTTAGAAGAAGAATTTGACATTGAAATTCCAGATGCTGATGCTGAAAAAGTTGTAACAGTAAATGATGTAGTTGACTATATTAAAGAACACGTAGCATAATTGGAGAAACAAGAGTAAATGAGTAACGATAAAAAAGAATTCTTAAGCATAATAGCGGATTTATTAGAAAATGATTTAGTAAATCAAATGAGACAATATAGACAACACTATGATGTAAGTACTTATGAGCACTGTATGAACGTGTCATATATAAGTTTTAAAATATGTAAAAAACTGAAATTAGATTATGTATCAATGGCAAGAGCTGCAATGTTACATGATTTATTTCTGTACGACTGGAGAGATAAAAAAAAGCATACTAAGTTTACAGACTTACACGCATTTTCACATCCTAAAATTGCACTAAAAAATGCTAAAAAGGTTACAAAACTTAATGAAAAAGAAATTGACATAATTGAAAAACATATGTGGCCAGTAACTATAAGATTACCTAAATATAAAGAAAGTTATGTGATAGTATTTGCTGATAAATACAGTGCGATATTAGAAGGAATACAGTATTATAAAAAGAAATATAGTTTTAAAAGAGCGTAAACTCTAAAGTAATTAGAGAACAATAAGAATAATATTAAATTTAAGAAGATTTGAGTTATAAATACTTAAATCTTTTTTTTATAAATGGTAGTAAAATTAAAAAAAATATGATACAATACTAAAAAAATCAAGGAGCAAACAAATGAGTATAGAAGAAAGTATAGGCTATACCTTTAAAAATAAAGCATTAATAGAAGAAGCACTTACACATACATCATATGCAAATGAAAACAATACTACAAGTAATGAAAAATTAGAATTTTTAGGAGATAGCATATTAGAATTCATATCAAGTAAATATTTATATACAAACTATCCAAAACTAAACGAGGGAGAACTTACGAAAACACGTGCAACAGTAGTATGTGAAGCAAGTTTATATGAAGTTGCAAAAAAGCATAACATAACACAGTATATTAAAGTTGGAAATAGTGAAAGAGCATGTAGAGGTTATGAAAAACCAGCAATACTTGCAGATAGTATTGAGGCAATAATTGCTGCAATATATTTTGATGGTGGACTTGAAGAAGCAGAAAAATTTATAGTAAATAATTTAAAAGACACTATGGAAAATGCTAGCCAAAATGTTGGGTTAAAAGATTACAAGACAGTTTTACAAGAAAAACTACAAGAAAATGGAGAAGTACATATTGAATACAAGATAATAGGAGAAAAAGGACCAGACCATGACAAAAGCTTTGTTGCAGAAGTATTATTAAATGGAAAAGTATTAGCAGCAGGAGAAGGAAGAAGTAAAAAATTAGCAGAAATGCAGGCAGCCAAAAAAGCTTTAGAGGAACTTAGCTAAAATTATATATATAATTATGAAACACACAATTATACAAAGAATGACTAAATATTAGAAAACACTAAAAGAGAGGAAAATGTAGTAATGAAAAAAGAATACATAATACCAATATTTGTACCAAACTATGGTTGTAAAAATGACTGTACCTTTTGCAATCAAAAGAAAATTAGTGGACAAACTACTGATGTAACAGCAGAAGAAGTACGAAAAACAATAAATTTTTATTTAAAAAACTTTAAAGATGATAATAAATATGTAGAGGTTGCTTTTTTTGGTGGAAGTTTTACAGGCATAGATGAAAAAAAACAAATTGAACTTTTAGAGACAGCAAATGAATTTATAAAAGAGAAAAAAGTAAACAGTATTAGAATATCAACTAGACCTGATTACATTAGTAAACCAATTTTAAAAATTCTAAAAAAGTATCATGTAAAAACAATAGAACTTGGAGTTCAGTCATCAAATGATTATGTTTTAGAAAAAAGTAAACGCGGACATACATTTGAAGATGTAATAAAAGCATCAAAGATGATTAGATTTCGTGGCTTTAAACTAGGACATCAAATGATGGTAGGAATGCCAGAAAGCACTGAAAAAGACGAGATAAATACAGCAAAAGATTTAATAAAGCTAAAACCTAAGATAGTTAGAATTTATCCAGTACTTGTCATAAAGGGAACAGAACTTGCAAGAGAATACTCAGCAGGAGAATACACACCTTTAACGATAGGACAAGCAGTGGAAAGATGTAAACAAATTACATATCTATTTAGAAAAAATAAAATAGATGTAATTAGAATAGGACTTCAAAATTCAGACGAGATAACTTATGCAGAAGAAGATGGAAGTCAAGTTTTAGCAGGACCATTTCATCCAGCATTCAGACAGCTAGTAGAAGGAGAAATGTGGTATGATAGCATTGCAGAAAAAGTAAAGGAAATAAATACAAAGGTTAAGAAAATAGAAATTGTAGTTAATCCAAGTGATGTCAATAATGTAATTGGACACAAAAAAGCTAATATAACAAAATTACAGAAGTTATATGAGGTTGAAATAGTAATAATTCAAAATGAAGAATTAGAAAGTGGAAAATTCAAAGTAAATGTAATTTATTGATGACAATGAAGCTTACAATATGAAGGGATATAATCAAAATGGAATACGAAGTTGAAACAAATTCATTTGAACTTAAAGATATATTTGAATGTGGTCAGTGTTTTAGATGGAATCAAGAAGAGGATGGAAGTTATACAGGAGTATTTACAGATTGTGTTTTAAATGTGGAAAAACAAGGAAGTAAAATTATATTTAAAGGTAAATACTATAAGCAAATAACACAAAAAGCTTTTGAAGAAAAAATACGTAACTACTTTGATTTAGATAGAGATTATTCAAAGATAAAAAGAATACTTTCAAAAGTTGATGAAAATCTAAAGTTGAGTGTAAAGTATGGAGATGGAATTCGCATTTTAAATCAAAATTTATGGGAAACAATAATATCATTTATAATCTCAGCAAACAACAATATACCAAGAATTAAAGGCATAATAGAACGTATATCGGCAAAGTATGGAAAAGAGATAGAATTTAACAATAAAAAGTATTATACATTTCCTAGTAAGGAAGAATTATCAAAAGCAAGTGTAGAAGATTTAAGAGCTTTAGGTTTAGGATTTAGAGATGTACGTGTATATGAAACAACAAGAATAATTTTAAACAATGAAGTAGATTTAGAAAAGATACACAATCTTCCAACAGATAAAGTAAGAGAAATACTCTTGAGCTTACCAGGAGTAGGACCTAAAGTTGCAGATTGTATTTTATTATTTTCAACATTAAAAAGATTTGATGTATTTCCAATAGATGTATGGGTTAGAAGAGTAATGAACGATTTATACATACATAATGAAGATGAAACAAAGGTTGATAAAAAGGAAATTCAAAAATTAGCAGAGGATAAGTTTGGAAATTTACAAGGTATTGCACAGCAATATTTGTTTTATTGGAGACGAGAAGCATAGATTTTATACAATAATTAGCATACTGCGTTGTAAAACTAGTATCTTATTGCAAAGTAGTATACTAATTTTTATATAAAATAGAATTGGAGAAATTTTTGAAATTAATATATGGAAGAGCTGGAACTGGCAAAACAGAATATATATTTAATGACATAAAAAATAAAATTGCAAGTGAAGAAAAGATATACATAATTACACCAGAGCAGTTTTCATATACTGCTGAAAAAAGGCTATTAGATACGTTAGGAGATGGTGCAGTACTACAAGTAGAAGTACTATCCTTTGAAAGAATGGCGTATAGAGTAATAAATGAAACAATTCCAAACATTGACTTCAAGATTGAGAAATCAGGAAAGTCAATGATTATTTTCGATGCAATAAATAAAGAACAAAAAAAATTGAGATTTTTAGGAAAGTCAATAGATAATGTTGAAACAATAATTAAACAAATAACAGAATTTAAAAAACATAATATAAATGTTGAAATACTAAAAAAACAGGTAGAAGAAACAGAAGATGAATATCTAAAATTAAAACTAAATGACATGTTAATAATGTATACTAAATTTGAAGAAGTAATTGAAGGAAGATTTTTAGATGAAAATGATGTATTAACAATGCTTGTTGAAAACATTGAAAAAAGTAACTTATTTAATAATGCGATATTTTATATAGATGAATTTGCTGGTTTTACCAAACAAGAATATGAGGTAATAAAAAAACTAGAAGATATTTCAAAAGAATTATATATAACAATATGTACAGATAGCTTGAGAGTAGAAAAGTCACCAGAAGCGGATATATTTTATGATAATAAACAAGCAATTCAAACTTTATGTAACATTAGTGATATCAACAAAGATGAACAAATTTACTTAGAAGAAAATCATAGATTTAAAAATGAAGAACTATCATTTATGGAAAAAAATATATTTGGAATTCCATATAAAATCTATAATAAAGAAGTAGAAAATATTGAACTAAGTTATGCTGATAACCAATATGTTGAGATTGAAAATGTGGCAAGTAAAATTATAAAATTAGTTAGAGATAAGGGATACAGGTTTAAAGACATAGCATTAATTTGTAATAACATTGATACATATTCAAGTCTATGCAAAGTAATATTTAAAGAGTATGAGATACCAGTTTTTATAGATGAGAAAAAAGAAATAACACAAAATATAATAATAAAATATATTTTAGGAATACTTGATATATTTGTAAAGAACTGGAGTTATGAGACTGTATTTAATTATATAAAAACAGGGATTGTTGGAATTGATAATATTTATGAACTTGAGAATTATTGTCTAAAATGGGGAATACAAGGAAAGAAATTTTATAATGAACCATGGAATTTTGAAAAAGACAAAAAAGAGGAAAATGAAATTGATGAAAATTTAAACTTCAATAGAGAACAACAAATTTTAATAGAACCATTATTAAAATTAAAAGAAGAGATTACCAATAACAAGACAGTTGAGCAAATAAGTCAAATATTATATTCATTTCTAATAGAACATTTATTAAACAAAGACATGGACATGAGAGAAAACATAAATACAGAAGAAAATATTGAAGCATTTAATTTAATAACAAATGTATTAGAAGAAATGTCACAAATATTTAAAGACGAAAAGATATCTTTTGAAAACTATTTAAACTTACTTAGAACAGGAATTGCAACAAAAGAATTAAATCAAATCCCAAATAGCAATGACCACGTTATTGTTGGAGATATAAATAGAAGTAAAACTCATAGAGTTAAGGCAGTATTCATAATAGGAGTAAATGATGGAGTATTTCCAAGAGCAACGACAACAGAGGGATTTTTTAATGATAAAGACAGAGAAAGATTAAAAGATAAAGGGTTAGAACTTGCAAAAGGTATAAAAGAAAAGATGTATGAGGAAAACTTTAATATATATAAAGCCTTTTCAACAGCAGAAGAAAAGTTATATATTTCATATTCTGCAAGTGATATTAATGGAGACAATTTACGAAAATCATTGATAATATCAAGAATAAAAAAAGTATTTCCAAAAATTATTGAACAAAAAGTTGAAAAAGATGAAGTACTTACAAAGAACATAACTTTTTCAAAATTATTAAATCACCTAGGAGAAGAAGAATGGAATGAAGTATATGAATGGTATAATAGACATTACAATTTTAAGTTAAAGAAGGCTTTAGAAGGAAGAGAATATACTAATGTACCAACAAATATAAATATTGAAAATATACAAAAACTATATGGAAATAATTTAAAAACCAGTATCTCAAAGCTAGAAAAATATGCATCTTGTCCATTTTCATACTTTTTAACTTATGGATTACGTCTATCAAGTAAAGAAAAACTTGATGTCAGACCAATTGACACAGGATCATTTATGCATGATGTAATTGATAAATTTTTCAAACAGTTAAATGAAGAAAACATATCTGTAAAAGACGTAGATGATGATATAATAGAAAGAATAGTAGATGGTATAGTTGAAGAAAAGTTAATGTTTGGCTCAAAATTTACACTTGCTCCAAAATACAAAATAATGTGTGAGCGTTTATCAAAAGTATTATATACATCAATAAGATACATTGTTGAAAGCCTTAAGGATAGTAGTTTCGAAGTACTTGGAACAGAGGTTGTATTTAACAATAAAGAAGGAAGTACATATCCACCAATAAACCTAGAAACAAAAGATGGAAAACACATACAAATAGAAGGAAAGATTGATAGAATAGACATTGCTAAACTTCCAGATGGGAAATATATTAGAATAATTGACTATAAATCATCTAAAAAAGATATTGAGTTAAACAAAGTAATAGCAGGTTTGCAACTTCAATTAATTACATATATAGATGCAATTTGTAAAAATGAAAAAGTTATGCCTGCTGGAGCATTATATTATTCACTTATTGAACCACAGATAAAAAAAGGAAGATTGATTAATGATGACAAGGCAGAAATAGAAAAATTAATTAGACAAAATTATAAAATGAATGGATTAATTTTAGCAGATATTAATATAGTTAAGGCTATGGATAATTCTTTTGATGGAATATCATCTAGCAAGATACCAATTGAAATTGATAAAAAAACTAATGAGATAAAGGAAAGCACTAATTTAGTTACAAGAGAAGAATTCGAGAATTTGCAAAAATACGCAAATAAGATAATTAAACAAATTGCAAATGAGATACTTAGTGGAAATATAGAAATAAAGCCATTTTATAACAATAAATCAATGTCAAAAACGCCATGTTCATATTGCGAATTTAAATCAATTTGTCAATTTAATCCTAAGTTAAAAAATAATAACTATAGATTTATTCCAAACATGGAAAAAGAAAAGATTATCGATATGATAAAAAAATAAAAAGGTAGGAAAATATTTAGAGGAGGGGGCTCAACAGAGATAGCAATATATGATAGAGAAATACAAGATAGAGGAGTAATCATGGAAGAATATTTTGATGTATTAAATGAAAAAGGTACATATACAGGAGAGATTGAATTACGTGAAAAATGCCATAAAGAAGGGTTATGGCATAAAGCAGTAGTTGTATTTATAATAAATTCAAAAGGACAGGTATTATTGCAAAAAAGAAGTGCGAGTAAAAAGATGTGGCCTAATATGTGGGACGTAACAGCAGGTGGACATGTATTAGCAGGAGAATTTGGATTTCAAGCAATAATAAGAGAATGTAAAGAAGAGCTAGGAATAGCATTAAAAAAGGAAGAGTTAACTTTTATAGGATCAAGTATTTCAACAAATTTAAAAGGAGATATAATAAATAATCACTTTAATGAATATTATATAGCAAATAAGGAAGTGGACGAAGCTACATTACAATTACAAAAAGAGGAAGTTGCAGAAGTAAAATGGATAAATAAAGAAGATATTATAAGAAAAATAGATAATGACTATGATGGAATAACTGATAAGCAAGGATGTTGGCAATACTTGAAGAAATATTATGAATGGGTAGAAAGACAATAAAGTATAACAACTAAAGAATAAAAAAGGAGGAAATATGGCAATATCAATAATTTTAATAATACTAGGATTTATATTACTAATAAAAGGAGCAGATTTATTAGTAGATGGAAGTAGTGAAATAGCGAAGAGATTTCACATTCCAGAAATAATAATAGGATTAACAATAGTATCAATAGGAACATCAATGCCAGAACTATTTGTAAGCTCGGCTTCTGCGTCAAATGGGTCACCAGATATGGCAATAGGAAATATTATAGGAAGTAATCTTTGTAATTTATTATTAATTCTAGGACTTTCAGCTTTAATAAAACCAGTAAGATTTCAAAGAGAAACAAGGCTTATTGAAATGCCAATGAGCTTGATAATAACTATAATATTTATGATATTCTGTAATACTGATGGAACAATAACAAAGACAGAAGGAATAATACTAATAGTATTATTTATAGCATTTTTAATATATACAATAGTTATGGGGATAAAAGGTGAGCAATTTGATAAAGACGAGGAAAGTCCTGAAATAAAGAATAATAAAAAGCAACCACTAATAATAAAAAATATAATTTTTATTGTAGCAGGAATTATAGCACTAAAATTTGGAGGAGACTTGACAATAGATCATGCAACAAAGATAGCAAAGATGTTTAATGTAAGTGAAAAGGTAATAGGTTTAACAATACTTGCAATAGGAACTAGTTTGCCAGAATTAGTAACAAGTGTAACAGCAGCGATAAAAGGAAATAGTGACATAGCAATAGGAAATATTATAGGATCAAATATATTTAACATACTTTTAATAATAGGAGTGTCATCTTTAATTTCTCCACTTGCATATAACTTTACATATAATATACAAATGTGGATACTTATAGCAGCATTGTTGGTGTTAGCTTTATTCCCAATAATACCACCAAAGAATGAAATGAGCAGAATAAACGGTGCAATTTATCTAGTAATGTATGTATTATATATGGGATTTCTATTTGTAAAATAATATTAAAAAGAAAGTGTATAGTGAAAAAGTAAAAGCGACTTTTTAAAGTAAATGAGTTGAAAAGAAAGTAAAAAATATTTATAAAAAGAATTGATAAAAACAATAATGTATGATATATTATAAAAGTAAAAAACAATAGTATTTGTATAAAGAAAGGAGAATGATATGGAATTAAAAGGATCAAAAACAGAAAAAAACCTTATGGAGGCATTCGCAGGAGAATCACAAGCAAGAAATAAATATACATATTTTGCAAGTAAAGCAAAAAAAGAAGGATATGAGCAAATAGCTGCAATATTTGAAGAAACAGCACAAAATGAAAAAGAACATGCAAAACTATGGTTTAAGTTATTAAATGGTGGAGAAGTTCCAACAACAACTGAGAACTTAAAAGCTGCAGCAGAGGGAGAAAACTTCGAATGGACAGATATGTACGACAGAATGGCAAAAGAAGCTAAAGAAAAAGGATTTGACCATATTGCATTTCTTTTTGAAGAAGTAGGAAAAATAGAAAAAGAACATGAAGCAAGATATTTAGCATTATTAAATAATGTTAAAGGAGATCTTGTATTTAGTAAAGATGGAGATAGAATCTGGAAATGTAGAAATTGTGGACATATAGTTATTGGAAAATCAGCACCAGAAGTATGCCCTGTATGTGCACATCCAAAAGCATATTTTGAAATCAAAGCAGAAAATTATTAATAAAACAAAAATTAGGGGCTTTAAAAATCATTGAATTTGCATATGTATTTTCAATGATTTTTATTTCTATAATATAAAATAATAAACTTTTAACAATCAAAATTATTAAATATGAAAAAGATAATATTAAAACAGGGGGAAGTATGAACATAGGGTTTACTATAGGAAAATTTGCACCTCTTCATAAAGGTCATCAAGAATTAATAGAAAGAGGAATTGAAGAAAATGACGAATTTTATATTTTAATAAATAATACAAATGTGACAACTATTTCCTTAGAAAATAGAGTAAAATGGATACAAAAATTATATCCGAGTGTTCACATCATATTAGGAAAAGAACCACCAACAAGATATGGAATGGATAAAGAAAGTGTAAAAATACAAACTGACTATTTGAAAAAAATGTTTAAGGGAATAAAAGTTACTAGATTTTATTCTGGTGAAAAATATGGAAAATATGTAGGACAAGCCCTAAATGTTGAAAGTATAATAGTAAAAAAGAAAATACCAATATCAGCAACGCAAATTAGAAAAGATTTAGAAAAAAATAAAGTATATTTAGATAATGGTATTTATGAAGAAATAAAAAGTAGACTAAATTAGATAGCGAAATTTATAAGAAAATAGAAAAAGGGAAGAATAGCAAATGAATAAAAAAGTGATGGTATTTTTAGTAACTGGAGTGTCTATATTTATTGCAATAATAGTTATATTGATAGTATGGATAATTATGAATAGCGAATTGAATACTAACAGGAACAATAAAAATAATAGAAACATACTAAATATAGATGCAAATGGAGTTATGCAAAATAATGAGGAAAATTCTGTTGGAACATTAGGAAATGAAACAGGAGATACTAATAAAACAAAATTCGATATAAAATACACAAATAATAATCTAAAAGTTAATGTAGAAGAGCAAGAAGTAACATATGAAAATGAAGCTGACCAAGGAATAGGAGATGTAATAAAAACTGTATCAAAATTTGAAATAGCGGGACTAAAAAACAAAACAGTACAAGATAAGATAAACAATGAAATCAAAGGAATTATTGATTTTTATAGAGGTCAAAACTGTATAGTAAAAATCGAAGCAACAGCTAATTTTTCAGATGTATTATCAGTAAAAATATGGGCATCAAATATGGATAAAGTAAATCCAGCAAGTAGGTTATTAGGATTAAATTATAGACTTGATAATGGAGAAAAATTAAGACTACAAGACTTATTTAATGCTAATAGAGATGTAAGGACAGCGATAAAAGAGAGTTTAGAAAGAAAGATTGCAACATATTCACAAGACTTAACAAAATATACAACAGCACAAAAAATGCAAGGTTTAGATATAAAAGAGCTTGCTGAGTTTGATAACAATAAAGAATATGAGTTTTCTTTTGGAACTAAAGAAATAGATATTTATAATATTGGACAAGATACAGATGCAGAAGATATAAGAAATTTACAAATACAATTATCAGATTATGCTGACAAACTTGCCATATTTACAAAATATGTATCTAAAGAATATTTATATGAAGAAGAAAGTAATGGTAACAATACTAGTAATGTGACAGAAAATAACCAAAATATAGCATTTTTAAATCTTAATAAATATAGTTCATTTAAAAAGATTGACGAAACAACCTATGTATTACAGAATTTTGCAGGTGATGTAAATACTGCAATTCCAGCAGAAGTAGAAAAACTAAAAAATCAAGCAGACTATGACGCTGATAGAGTAAAAAAGCAAAATACAGGACATAAAATATTAATTCAAGATATGCTAATAGGAAATGATGGACAAAAGAAAACCAAAATGATAACAACAACTGTATATGTAGTAAAACCAGCATACTTTGAATCAGAAGTATTTTACAATGACTTAGCAAATGCATCTATTGCTCAGGGGTCATATATAGTAGATATTAATAATGATTATGTAGTACTAAATACTGCATATACAAGTAATGAAGAACTATAATCTAGTATTAATAAAGAAACGAACTCTTAAAAGAAGAAGCGGAGACAACAAAAAATTTCATAGTTTAAAAATTAATGAAACAAAAATATGAAAATATAAGCCAAAATACTTGAAAAATAACAAAATATATGTTATTATAATAAGTGCCTATTACTTAGCTTTAGGATAAAAAACACCTACTAAGGCCCAGTTATAGGAAAATAAAAACAGGAGGTGTATGTCACTATGATGACAAAGGAAAAGAAAACAGGAATCATTGAAAGCTATAGAAGAGATGAAAAAGATACAGGATCTCCAGAAGTACAAATAGCTATTTTAACAGAAAGAATCAATGAATTAACAGAACATTTAAAGGAAAATCCAAATGATAATCACTCAAGAAGAGGATTATTAAAAATGGTAGGAAAAAGAAGAAATTTATTAAACTACCTAGTTAAGAAAGATGTTCAAAGATACAGAGACATAGTAGCAAAATTAGGATTAAGAAAATAATATTAAAGAGTATTTATTTAAGTAAGCCACATATGATAATGGACGTTGAAAGAATAAATTACTCTTAATAGATGGAACAGTATAGTGTAAAGCTATACTGTTTTGCTATTTTAACTTATATTAATTAAGCACTAATCGAGTTACTTCGTTTTGAATTAAAGTAGATATTACTGTTTAGTACGTGGGTATGGTTTTATTTCATTAGTTAAACCTAAAACTGCGAAATTTTCGTTGAGAAAATGGATTATTTTGACTCAGTGGTTATGGAAGTTAACAGAAGTTGGAGAATGGGATGATGAGAAGAATGACTTTTATGTTCATTGGCTAAGATATAAAGCTGAAAAAAGGATGTTTACAGACCAGATAAAGCGCAAAATATGTTTGAATATAGAAATTAACGACAAGGAATTGAAGATAATTCTATAGTTGTTAGACAAAAAGTTTAACAATTGGGGCTCAATATAATATTGGAGGATAATTATAATAATTTCTCTTCCGTATTTTAACAAAATTTAATAAAATCTATTGAATAAGAAGGTCAAATATTATATAATCATGATGTAAATTATAAAGAATGAGGTGGTTCAATAATGCACAAAATAATGTGTAATGATGAAAATCAAACAAAAATCTTTGCAAGTAACTTAGCTTCAATTTTAAAAAAAGGCGATGTGCTAGTTTTATCAGGCGAATTAGGAGCAGGAAAAACAAAATTTGTAGAAGGAATTTTATCACACTTTAATTTACAAAATGAGATATCAAGTCCAACATTTACAATAGTAAATGAATATAAAAATGAAGAAATAAGCATTTTTCACTTTGATTTATATAGACTTGGTGATATTTATGAATTTGAAAACATAGGAGGAGAAGAATATTTTCCAAGAGGAATTTGCATATTTGAATGGGGAGAATTAATTGAAGACATTCTACCAGACGATTATATAAAAATATCTTTTGATAAAGTTGAAGATAATGAAGATATGAGAGAACTTACAATTGAGACTTTTGGAAATAGATATAATGATATAGATTTTAATGAATTTGTATTTCAAAAATGATAATTGATTTAAAGAAAATAATGAATGAAACTTAATAGAATTGTCAAACGTTTTTTAAAAGAAAAAACATACATGGCAATGAGTGAAAGGGGAAAATTATGAAGATATTAGCTATAGACACAGCATCAAAAATTGCTTCAGTAGCAATTATAGAAAATAGTAAAGTAATTGCACAGCTTCATGATGAAACAGAAAAAGAACACTCGATAAGTCTAATGCCAATGATAAAAAGAATCTTAGAAGAAGCTAATATAACACTAGACAATATTGATTTAATAGCGACAAATATTGGACCTCGGATCATTTACAGGAATACGAATAGGAATAGCAACAGCAAAAGCATTATCAGACGTGAAGAAAATTCCTACAATCAGTGTAAACTCGTTAGAAGCACAAGCATATTGTGCAATAGAAAGAAAAAAAGAAAACTGTAAAATATTATCTATAATTGATGCAAAAAATGATAACAGGTATTTTGCAGTTTATAGATATAATAATGAGAATTTGTCATTATATAAAAACCCAGAAGCATCACATTTATCATATATAATAGAATATGTAAACTTTTATGAAAAATTATATATCATAGGAGACTTTTCTTTAGAACGACAAGAGTCAATGTTCCAAGCAAAAATCGCTAAAGAAATAGCAGAAGCAAAAGAAGTAAATGGAAAATATGAATATATAGAAAAGCCACAATGTCTTGCAAAGTATATTGCACTTTGTGCAGAAGATAGATATAATAGAGGAATTTATGACTATGATAATAAACTAATACCAATGTATTTAAGAAGACCTCAAGCAGAACGAAACAGGACAAATAAAGATGACAAAATATATTTGTCAGAAATGATATCAACTGATGTAGAAGAAATAGAAAAAGAATATAAAGAGTTTCCAAATCTATGGGAAATAGAGCAATTTAAAGAAGATGCAAAATATTCAAAAATGATAGTAGCAAAACAAAATGGAGAAATAGTAGGATTTATAAACTATAAAAATGTTTTAGATGAAATCGAGATAATGAACATAGTTATAAAAAACAATAAAAGAGGACAAGGTATTGCTTCAAATTTATTAAGTTATGTTATTAGAAAAGAAAAAGCAAATAAAATAAATTTAGAAGTAAATGAAAAAAATAGAACAGCAATAAACTTATATAGTAGGTTTGGATTTAGAAAAGTAGGAAGACGTGCAAAATACTATAATGGACAAGATGATGCAATTTTAATGACATTATAAAAATATTAAAAGCAATGTTGAAAAAGCAATTACTCAATATCTTGTTGACTAAATTTACATTGTAGAAATATTAAATACTATGTAGAAAAAGTAATATAATTGATTAAAAGATAATAAAAATACATATAATAAATAAAAACGAGGAGAAAAATAAAAAATGAAAAGAACAAATGAAATATCATATAAAAAATTGAAATACACTTGTAATCCAGACATATTCAAATTTGAAACAACAGATGATTTAGAAAGAAATTACAAAGGAATAGGGCAAGAAAGAGGAATAGCAGCACTTGAATTTGGACTTAGAGTTGATACCAAGGGGTACAACTTATACTTAGAAGGTCCAACAGGTTCAGGAAAAACAACATACACAAAAAATTATTTAGCAACATTATCAAAAACTAAAAAGACACCACCAGACTGGTGTTACATTTACAACTTTGAAAATCCAAACGAGCCAGTAGCAGTAAGCCTGCCAGCAGGTGATGGGACAAAATTCAAAGAACTAATGGAAAAATTTGTAAAAGAAATAAGAACAGATATAAAAAATACATTTAAAAATGAAGATTTTGAAAAAGAAAAAAATGTAATATCACAAAAATATCAAGAAAAAAGAACAAAATTACTTACAGACTTAAATAAAAAATCAGCTAAATATGGCTTTCAAGTTCGTTCAGCAGATAATGGAATATATATGATGCCAATAGTTGATGGAAAAGTAATAAAAGAAGAAGAATTTGACTTACTTGATGACAAAATAAAAAAAGAATATGAGGACAAATCAACTATAGTTCAACAACACATAATTGAAGTAATTGCACAAATAAAAGAACTTGATAACGAAGCAGAAAAGAAGATATCAGAATGGCAATCAAATGTTGCTCTTTTAACAATTGAAGGACATATATCATATGTAAAATCAAATATAAAAAGAAGTAAAAAAATTACTAATTTCTTAGATGGAGTTAGAAAAGATATATTAAAAAATATTTCAAAATTTATTGAAGATGATAAGCCTAATGAAATGATGGGAGGACCACAGAATCAACCAATAAAACCTTGGGAAAACTATAGAGTAAATGTATTTGTTGATAATAGTAACACAGATGGAGCACCAGTAATTATAGACTCTAACTACTCATTTACTAATCTTTTTGGTAGACTTGAATATGAGAATTATTATGGAATGTTAAAAACAGATTATACAATGTTAAGACCTGGCTTGCTACAACAAGCAAATGGTGGATATATTCTTTTCCAAGCAAATGACTTATTATCTACACAAGGATGTTATGATTATTTGAAAAAAGTACTTAGAAATAAGGAAATAGGAATTGAAAATGCAGTAGACCAAAAGAACTCAATGGTACTAGTATCATTAAAACCAGAGCCAATTCCACTTGATCTAAAAGTAATACTAATAGGAAATGAAAATGTATATCAGACACTACTTTCAGTTGATGAAGAATTTAGAAAACTATTTAAAATAAAAGTAGAATTTGAAGATTATGCACCACTAGACGAAAAGAACCTAAATGACTTAGCTGGATTTGTTCGTGATTATGTTATGGAACAAGAACTACTACCATTTGATAAAGGTGCAGTTGCTAAAATAGCAGAATATGCATCAAGACTTGCAGAAGACCAAACTAAACTATCTACAAGGTTTGGAGATTTATCACAGATAATGGTTGAAGCAGCTACATGGGCAAAGATTTCTAGAGAAAAAGTTGTAACAGCTGATTTAATAGACAAAACCATAGCAGAGCAGAAAAAACGTACAATAAAATATGATGAAAGATATACTGAATTAATTAAGAATGAAGTATTACTTATAGATACAGAAGGAAGCAAGATAGGACAAATAAATGGTTTGACAGTTATGACAATGGGAGAATACAGCTTTGGAAAACCAGTTAGAATTACAGCAAATACGTACACAGGAAAAAGTGGGATAATTAATATTGAAAGAGAAGTTGAGCTTTCAGGTTCATCACACTCAAAAGGAATATTAATATTAAATGGATACTTAGGAGAAAAATTTGCAAAAGACATGCCTTTATCATTAACGGCAAGTATCTGCTTTGAGCAGCTTTATGGCGGAATAGATGGCGATAGTGCATCAAGCACTGAAGCATATGCATTATTATCAAGTTTATCAAATATTCCTATAAATCAATCAATAGCAGTAACAGGCTCAGTTAATCAAAAAGGAGAGATACAATCAATAGGTGGAGTAAACGAAAAAATAGAGGGATTTTTTGAAATCTGTAAACTTAGAGGTTTAAATGGTGAACATGGTGTAATAATACCACATGAAAATGTTAAAAATTTAAATTTAAGTGAAGATGTAGTACAAGCAGTAAAAGACAAGAAATTCCATATATATGCAGTATCAAACATTGATGAAGGAATTGAAATCCTCACTGGAGTACCAGCAGGAGATAAAGACATTCCTGGAACTGTAAATTACCTAGTTTACCAAACTTTGAAAAAATATGCTAAAATAAGCAAAGAAGATAAATAATATATAAATAGTACTAATTATATATTATACAGTGAAACTCTATAATATATAATTTAGTATTATGAAAGACAAAACAATTAAGAGGTAGGAATGAAAGACCAATCACTAATTAGAAACTTTTCTATAATTGCACACATTGACCATGGAAAAACGACATTATCCGACAGACTAATCGAAATGACAGGTGCATTATCAAAAAGAGAAATGACAGAGCAAGTGCTTGATAACATGGATATTGAAAAAGAAAGAGGAATAACCATAAAGTCACAAGCGGTTAGAATGAATTATAAAGCAAAAGATGGAAAAACTTATGAATTAAATTTGATTGACACACCTGGGCATGTTGACTTTAACTACGAAGTATCACGTAGTTTAGCAGCATGTGAAGGTGCTGTTCTTGTGGTTGACTGCACACAAGGAGTAGAAGCTCAAACACTTGCAAATGTGTATTTGGCACTTGACAATGACTTAGAAGTAATACCAGTTATAAATAAAATTGACTTGCCAAGTGCAAGAGTAGAAGAAACTAAAAAAGAGATTGAAGAAATAATTGGACTTGATACAGAAAATGCACCATGCATATCGGCAAAAACTGGACTAAATGTGGAAAACGTACTTGAAAAAATTGTTACAGATATACCAGCACCAACTGGAGATAGAAATGCAGAATTACAAGCATTGATTTTTGACTCTATATATAACGACTATAAAGGAGCACTTGCATATGTTAAAGTAGAGCAAGGAACTGTAAAAGTTGGAGACGAAATAAAACTAATGTCAAATGGTGATAAGTTCGTAGTTACAGAGGTTGGATATTTCACACCACGGAAATTATCAAGTAACAGATGAATTATCAGCAGGAGACGTTGGATATATTGCAGCAAGTATTAAAAGCTTGTCAGATATTAGAGTAGGCGACACAATAACTAACAATGAAAATCCAACAAAGGAAATGTTACCAGGATATAAAAAGGTAAATCCAATGGTGTATTGCGGTTTATACCCAATGGATGGAGCAGATTATGAAAACCTAAAAGTAGCCCTAGAAAAATTGCAACTTAATGATGCAGCATTAACATTTGAACAAGAAACTTCTCAAGCACTAGGCTCAGGATTTAGATGTGGATTTCTAGGATTACTACATTTAGAAATTATAGAGGAGAGACTTGATAGAGAATTTGATTTAAGTCTAATCACGACAGCTCCATCAGTTATTTATAAAGTACATAAAACAAATGGAGAAGTTGAAGAAATATATAATCCAGCAGATTTACCAGAGAGTGCGAAAGTAGCGTTTATTGAAGAGCCATATGTTGAAGCAAGCATAATGGTTCCAAAGGATTATGTAGGAAACGTAATGCAGTTATGTCAGGGAAGACGTGGAATATATATTGACATGCAATATTTAGACGAAACAAGAGTAACTCTAAAATATGAATTACCATTAAATGAGATAATCTATGACTTTTTTGACACACTAAAGTCAAAAACAAAAGGCTATGCATCATTAGATTATTATATGAAAGAATACAAGCAATCACAATTAGTAAGACTTGATATTTATGTAAATAATGAACCTGTAGACGCACTATCATTTATAGTATTTAAGGATAATGCATATAATAGAGGAAGAACATTAGTTGAAAGATTAAAAGAAGAAATTCCAAGACAATTATTTGCTATACCAATTCAAGCAGTAGTTGGAGGAACAGTAATTGCAAGAGAAACAATATCAGCACTTAGAAAAGATGTTTTAGCAAAGTGTTATGGTGGAGATATTACACGTAAAAAGAAATTACTTGAAAAACAAAAACGCGGAAAGAAACGTATGAGAGAGTTTGGAAATGTAGCAATTCCACAAGAGGCATTTTTGAATGTTCTTAAGGCTGATACTGAAAATCAATAAATTGAATTCTTATTCAATTAGAGGAAGGACATATTATTATGATAAACATAGAAAAAGCAAGACAAATTTTAAAAAACTATATAGAACCTTATGATGCATCAAACCCACGAATAGCACTAAAAGCTAGCCACATTTTTAGAGTTGCAGATGCATCTAAAAAAATTGCTCAAGAATTAGAACTAACAGAAGAGCAAATTCAGCTAGCTGAGTTAATAGGCTTGTTACATGATATAGGGCGATTTGAACAAGTTAGAATATATGATACTTTTAATGATGGAAAATCAGTAGATCATGCAGAACTTGGAATACAAATATTAAAAGAAAATAATTTACTAAAGGAATTTTGCGAAGATAATAAATACCATGAGATCATATTAACAGCAATACATAATCATAACAAATTCAAGATTGATGATGGAGTTCAAGGAGAAACATTATTACAATCAAAAATTATAAGAGATGCGGACAAAGTAGATATTTTCAAAATATTAACAACTGAAAACTTTGAAACATTATATAGAAAAAGTGATATAACTGATGAAAGTATAACCCCTAAAGTAGTTGAAGCATTTTTAGAAAATAAGCAAATCGATAGAAAAGAATTACAAACAAGTATGGACAGCTGGGTAAACAACATAAGTTATATATTTGATATTTATTTTAAACCAAGTTTTAAAATAATTAAAGAAAATAATTACATAAACATTATGATAGATAGAACAAAAACAGAAGAAATGGAAAAAATAAGAGAAGTAGCAAATAATTATATAGAACAAAAAAGTGAAATGTAAATGTGATTTTAAAAGTAAGCAAACATAGCAAGGAGAAAGGCAAATGGAAGAAAGAGAAGACCAAGTAGAAGGAAGAAACAGTGTAACTGAGTTATTAAAATCAGGAAAAGATATAAACAAGTTATATGTGCAAAAAGGGGAAAGACAGGGGTCAATAAATGAAATAATAAAACTTGCAAAAGAAAAAAGAGTAGTAATTGTTGAAACTGAGAAAAACAAGTTAGACCAAATGAGTGAAACAGGAAAGCACCAAGGAGTTATAGCTATTGTTCCACCATTTGCATACTGTGACGTTGACGATATACTTGAAGATGCAAAAAGCAAAAATGAAAATCCATTTATAATAATACTAGACGGAATTGAAGATAATCATAACTTAGGTTCAATCATTAGAACAGCTGAATGTGCAGGAGTACACGGAATAATCATACCAAAAAGAAGGTCAGCTTTAGTTAATGCAACCACTAACAAAACTTCGGCAGGCGCTGTTGAATACATGAAAGTTGCACGTGTAAGTAACTTAACAGAAACTATAAAATATTTAAAAGAAAATGACATATGGGTTTATGGAACAGATATGGATGCTAAAGAATATTACAATGAACAAAAGTATAACTCAGGAGTTGCACTTGTAATTGGAAGTGAAGGATTTGGAATGAGTAGATTAGTTAAGGAAAATTGTGACTTCTTGATAAAAATTCCAATGAGGGGAAAAATAAATTCACTAAATGCTTCAGTATCAGCAGGAATAGTTATGTATGAAGTAATGAAGCAACGAAATGTATAAGATACAAAGATAGTAATGAGCGAGCAAAGTGAGCGAAAGGGAATGAACAATGAAGAAAAAGCGTAATTGGATATTAATTGCAATTTTAACAACAATATGCCTAATAATTGTATTAGGTCTATTTTTGTTCTTAAAAACTGATTTTTTTAGAACAAAAAGAAGTGCTTTTCTACGTTATTTTGATGATATTCCAGAAGCTTTGAGTTTATTACAAGAAAACATTTATGCTGATTATATGACAAAGAAAAAAACAACTGCTTTTATTAGAACTTCAAACATGTCAATCCAATCATCATCCAATATTGCAGATAGTAAAATACTAGATAAAATAAAACTTACAATATATGAAAAGAATGATGCTCTAAACGAGAAAATGAGTGCAGATATCACAATAAGCAATGTGCAAGATACATTAGAAAAAATATCATTAATACGAAATAAAAATCGTATAGGTTTTTCATGTGATGATATAACACAAGGATATATTGCATTAGAAAATACTGATTTAAAGAGAATTGCAAAAAACTTTGGAATAAAGGATATAACTTTAATTCCAAACCAAATTAAATCTTTTAATATTGATAAGATATTTGAAACAACAAAAGTTGAAAAATCAAAGATTCAAGATTGCTTGAACATAATGAAAAATGATGTCCCAACAACAGCATATAAAAAAGAAGGAAGAAAAAAAGTAAAAATAAATGAGGAAACTTATAGCACAAATGCATATTCTCTAACTCTTGATACAAGTGGAAGTGCAAATTTACAAATAAGTTTGCTTACAAAAATTTCTCAAGATAGCATACTAATGGACTATATAACTTCGAAATGTGTATTATTAAATCTGAATGAAGAATATACTAATATAAATAGCTTAAATGAACTAATGAAAAATAAAATAGAAGAACTAAAGAAAGATAGTAGTAAAGCAAAGCCAATTAATATGGTAGTATATGAATATAAACAGAAAAATATTAGAACTGAAATAACTTATGGTGAAACAAAAATAATAATAAACCATTTGAAAAATGAAAATGTAGAAATGTCATCTATAAAAATAAATGACAAGACAATAAAAATTACTAGAAACAATGCAGGCTATATTCTACAATATAAAGATGATGAAAATTCCGGATTTAGCTTGAACATTGATTATAGTCAAAGTGGAACTATAGAGGACAATAACATAAAAAATAAAATGACGATAACTCAAAACTCTGGGATCAAGAATATAGTGTATGTATATGAAGATCAAATAAACTTTACAAATGAAATTGGAAAAATTGAAGATTTTGATGGAAAGAATGTTGGATTTATAAATGAAACTAGTGATGATGAGATGAAGCAATTTTTTACTGATTTAAAGGCATTAATTAATAGAATTTATGTCAATAAAGGAGCAAGTTTAGGAATTAATTTAGATCCTATATTCAATATGTAATTATTTTAAAAATTAACTAAAAAGACCAATAACCTAAGATCAGGTTTTGGTTTTTTTAGTTTACCTAATTATTATTAATATGCACAATTAGTGACCCTAATAGTATTACTAATTCTTGCAGCTGTTTCACTAGGTGCAGTATTTAGTGACAAAGGAGTATTCGAGAGAGCAGAAAATGCAGGAGCAAAGTACAATGAAGCAAAAGCAAGAGAAGTATTAGAAACAGTACTAT
>CATKDT010000050.1 GCA_949746675.1 uncultured Clostridia bacterium | reverse complement strand
CTTTTACATCTGCTCCATCTATTTCACTTTTTATTAAGTTATCTAAGAAGTCGTCTTGATTATATTCTGGATTTATGTTTTTTTCATATTGTCCATCTGTTAATAATACTGTTTCTAATACTTCTCTTGCTTTTGCCTCATTGTACTTTGCTCCTGCATTTTCAGCTCTCTCGAATACTCCTTTGTCACTAAATACTGCACCTAGTGAAACAGCAGCAAGTATTAGTAACACGATTAGGGTCACTACTAATTTGTAAAGTTCAATATATCGTCTTTAGTTAATCCATTAAAGTTATAATATGATTCTGGTATCTCTCCTACTATGACAGCTTCTGCTAAAAGTACCTCTGTTGAAATATTTTCTGTCACATCTTTATATGGAGAAGTTATACAAAGTTGACATTCCATGTCCAAATATATCTTGTGTAAAGTTTGGTTTATTCCAGCTGATTTTAATTCTGACTTTACTTTTGCTTGAATATCACCTATAATTTCCACTTTTACTTTTATTGCTGGTCCTTTTCCTGCCAATAATTTGTTACCACTTATACTTCCCAAGCTTATAGAAATTTCGCCATTTTTCTCTTTTTTTAGACTTTCGTGCATATCTAAAGCAATCTTCGACATTGTCTTATTTATATTTATTACATTTAAATTCATTAATTTTATATTGCCATTACTATCTCTTTCTATTGTACAAAAATCTTCATATTTAGTATTTTCAATGGCCCTTTGACAAGCCTCATTTGAAGATTTTTCTGCTAAAGCTCTCGCTATTGATTTTGATTGTAATTCTAGTGATGGATTTATTGCTTTTATTATGCAAATTGCAGTTGAATATGCTATTACTAAAATAATTATAACTACTATAAATATGTATCTCTGGGGATTACTCATTTTCATATTTCCTATTTTAGGCATTCTAAATCTTGAATAAATTATGTCCATTTAAACTCCTATTTTTTTGTATATACTATTGTATGCCTGAAACCTAAATGATGCTACCTGCATATTAGAATATGTGTTTTCTTCTATTTACATCAATCCCTTATATACATACCATACACTACCTATTATTCCGTCATCTGGATATGTCGAACGACTATTACTTTCAACATCTGAATTTTTGTCTGATCCTTTTGTTGTACTTATAGTTCTTTGACTTACATTATATTTTGTAATAGTAACTTTACAACTATTACCATCAGTATTCATTACTAGCCCACTAATTTTAGTAAGTTTTGCTCCTGATAAATTAGTAGAATATATTGTAGTAATCCCTGATTCAATCCATTTTTTTAAGTTCATACTTTTAGCTCCAATTATTGATATTGCACCATTGTTTTCATTAAATGAATATCCAGTTCCACAATAATAACTTGCATTAGCATCAAAAGTATTGTAATTTTGAGTTTGTAACTCATATAAACTATATTCTTTTTTTTCAATGACATAATGCTGTGCCCAAGTATACATTTTCGTTTTTCCTAATAATGACATTGTAGTTTTATTTCCTAATTCATCATATACAACTACTGAACATGAATGTTCTCCCATACTTAAATCATTTACAATAGTTTGTTTCATTATACTAGATTTTGTAGCTGTAAATTCTTCAACCCCTTTTGATATTTCATCTATAAAAAATTCAAATTTAACGACTCCTGCTTTATTGTCTTGTGCTGTTGCACTTAATGTTATCCCAGTTTCTGAATATTTGGTTGCTGTAAATGATGTTATAGTTGGCCCTTCATTGTCAAAATTAAATCCTTCACTTCTCCATTTTATTTTTTCTCCACTTTTAGTTTCTATCATTGTCCATAAATAATATGTTCCTGTAATGTTGTCTTTTGATATTGTGTCTCCACTTTTAAAGGTTTGTTCTTCTGTGAATTTATCATCTGTTGGTTCTGTTATACTGTTTATCCATACATATTTTGCTTTTACTACTTTATCTTCTGTTTCTTGTATTGTCACTTTTGTTGAATGTGATTTTTGCCATTCATTATTTCCATTTGGTTCAAATTTTACTGATGCTACTATTCCATCTACTGTTGCTATTGTACTTGCCATTAAGTCTCCATATGCTTTTATTATGTAGTTTCCATTTTGTGTTGCTATATATGGTTCTGTTACTTCTGGTTTTGATGGGTCATATTTATATTCTTTTATCTTTTCTCCTAATAACCATATTTCTATTTTATTTATGCCATCCTTATTTTCACTTGCATTTATTGTAATTGTTGCATTTTTCTTGTTGTCGGCTAATTCTACTATTGCTGTTACTTTCGGAAATACTAAATCTTTTGCTAAACCTAAGTAATGACCTATCTTTGGTACGCTTCTATCTAGTTCATAAGCATACTTTCCTATTATTGCAACATCACCTTTTACATCTGCTCCATCTATTTCACTTTTTATTAAGTTATCTAAGAAGTCGTCTTGATTATATTCTGGATTTATGTTTTTTTCATATTGTCCATCT
>CATKDT010000049.1 GCA_949746675.1 uncultured Clostridia bacterium | reverse complement strand
ATCATAAAAGAAGTGAAAAAGATAGACTTTTTTAAAAAATATATCATTTTCGCTTGTTTGCCATACAAAAAAATAATATAATAAATTTATAAAAAAGGGCTTGACAAAAATTAGATAGTCAATTTGTGGTGATAATTATATAATAAGTAATAAGGGTAATTTAAAGGCAATAAATAAAGGGATATTTTATTATATTGTTCAAAAAAGAATGGCGAAGAGGAAATAATTATTAATGTAACATCTAATTATAGAATTATTAAAGAAAATTAGAATAAAATAAGTAGAAAGGAAATGAGCAGTGCAGATGAATAGAAATGAAAAAGGCGAAGATTTAAATCAAACAAGTCAAAATATAAAAGATAATTTTGTAACAAGATTTGAAAGCATGAAAGAGTCGAATTCTGAAATTTTTATAAATAAAATAGAAAAGATTGACTGTATATATAATAAAACTAAAAATATATATTTTGATAATGAAAAAGTACATCTAGAAATAAAATAGAAATATAAAAAATGTATAGACAATTGACGAAATATATTATAAAATACATTCTATAGGAAAGTTGAAAAAGTAGATGTGTGGTTACCTCTGATCTTTGATTTATTATCAGTAGAGAGGAGGTGATGCTTAGTGGAGTTAGCAATAATAATGTTCCTGTTAATGGGACTAATGGTTTCGACAACAATAAACATTGCCTTTTTATGTATTATGTACATAAATTGGATAAATGACAAAATAAAAAAAGACACTACACATTTGCTTTAGCGGAGCTTTGTGTAGTTATTAATTAAATTTATTACGAGATAACCACATTTCTGCGATTTCTCTTTCCTATATATATTATACACTAATGAGATAACGAAAGTCAATATTTTTATAAAATTGCTTTTTATCAGTTAAAATAAAATGGAGAATAGTTATGGGGATACAACAAATAGATGAATATTTAGAAAACAAGATTAGCAGAAATAGCGAGTATATAGTTTTTACATATTATGAGTTAAGAGTACAGCTTAATTTATCATCAGAAGAAACATACAATTTTATTCATCTAGTTAGTACAAAGCTAGAAAACAACGGTTATTCAATATATAGAACAGGACAAGACTATTATTATAATGGAAATAAAAAAGTAGAAGATAACCAATTATTAGTTGCTACTATAAATAAAAAATGAAAGAAGTACAATATGACTTTTTTCATTTTTTTCTTTTTAAATAATAGGCTGTAATAATTCTTATAAAGTTTTTTTGGGTAATAAAATCTTCGTTTTCAAAAAGTTTAAATAATCCAGTATTATTGATAGAGTTTCTATAATTATTCATAGTTTTTAACGAATTTCTAATTGCAGGTCTAACTGATTCATAAGATACACCAAACTTTATTGCAATCATAGTATAAATGTCGTTTAATGAATTTAATAAATTATAATTTTTATAACATTCTTTAATTGCATATTTCAAATACATAGAACCTAAAGTTTCATTATATATGTTTAACTTAAAAAATAACATTGTTAAGTTATAATCTGTTGGTTCATAAAAAATGTAATTATCTAGGTTATATTGATATATACTATCCTTAATTTTACGATAATCAACAGGAGCATTAAATAGTCTGTATATTTTAGACATATATTCAAAATCTATTATTTTATAAATTCTATCAATAGTAAGTAGTATATTACAATTATTTCTTTCTTGAGATGAGCTTGAAAGGTCATTAATAATCTCAGTACAATTCTTATCTTTAAAATCAGAATTAATAACTAAGACATTAGGATTATCTTCATAATATTTATTTATAACATTTAGTCCATTAAAAACATTAGAAATGTTTAATTCTTTATCATTAGCAAGATAATTACAACAACCTAAATTTGTTTCAAGATTTTCGTCTGCAACTAAAACCTTAACCATTGTTAGCCTCCAATAATCTCACTATTTATAGACAGTATTATAGCACGTATATTATGTAAATTCAACACATTTTATTAAATTATGCAAACTTACAACAACCAATTTTAACCCTAATATAGCCATTTTTAACCTTTTTCACGATAAAGCTATAAATGAAAATATAATCAGTTCAACTTAATCAAAGTCTGTGGGAGACCTACAAAAGATTTAAAGAAACAAAAGATTTAGATACAGTGCTTTGATTAATAAACTCCCCAAATAACTCCTATTAGAAATTGATTAGTCAATTTTTATTAGGAGCTTTTTATTGTGAAATATAAATTATTGACTAAATACTTGCACTGTAGAGGACCACCTAATTCATTTCAAAATTTGAAATGAATAGGAGGAAAGAAATGTGCAATATGAGATAGACAATTATATATTGGAATATATAGAAGTAGAAAACAAATATTATATATCATTTTTAGATAGTGTAAATAATAAATGTAGACTTGAAATAACAGAAGAACAAATTTATAATAAATTAAAAGTTCAACCACAAAACATGGAAGATAGATATTTGAAATCTTTAGAAACTAATAAAATAAGAAAAGCATTAGACACACTTACAGATACACAATATAGAAGAATAATGTTACATAGCATTAATAAATATAGCATAAGAGATATTGCTAAGATAGAGAATGTTACTAAGAATCAAATTGAAAAAAGTATAAAACTAGGTAATAAAAAAATAAAAAAATTTTTGGAAAATTAGGGGGGACAAAACGGCATTTTTTGACCAAATAAGTGAGGGGAATAAAACTCTTCACTTATTTTTAATTATAGAACATTGAAAATTGAATAACATTCATTGAATAAACTCTTAGTTTGAGCTAGTTAAATTTATGGAAACAGAGCCATAAAACTTAAATGCTAATTGGCAATTAGCAGGGCGATGATAAATTAAGTGAATAATAATACTCCTACCCAGTCATAGTTTGAGTTTTAAAAGGCCGCACACATTGAGGGTAGTTCTATAGGATAGGGAGATGGAATTTCTGAGGAACGATTTTAGCCAAGCGTCATTCAATGAATTAAAGTAAAGCAATATAATTTTTAAGTGAAAGGAAAAATATGAATAGAAAAAAGTATAGAATAACAATAAAAATGACTAAAACAACAATAATGGAACATGAGCAAGTAAATATGAAACAAGCTAAAGAAGATATAAAAAAATTACTAGAGAACGCTAGTAATGAAGTATTAGAAGAGACATTTGATTCAAAGCCAAAGTTTACTTATAAAATTGAAATTGTTTAATAACTAAAAGCAATAAACCTGAAAAGTAAAATTAATTCTTTATGTGTAAAAGAAATGAATAAATAAAAAAAATAAGTATATATTTAGTAGAGGTGATTTAATTTGGATGAAAAAGTAAAAGAATCTTATACAGAAGATGGGAAAGAATTATTTCAAATAATCCAAGAATGGCTTAATGAAAATAATTCTTTTTTATATTGCAAAAGTGAAAAAGAAAAGGTAGAATATTATTGTAGATAAGAAGTAGTTATTATAACTCAAAGGAAGGAGGAAAAAGTGAAGGAGTTATATGATAGCTATTTCAATGTACTAAATGAGATTATATGGAGAGTAGCAATTTATGTAAGATTATCCAGAGAAGATGAGAAAGATGAAAAAGGTAATGGACAATCAGAAAGTATAGAAAATCAGATTAATTTTTTGAGAAAAGTTGTAGAAAATAAGGGCTGGATCTTAGTAGATATTTATAAAGATGATGGTTACACAGGGACTAACTTTGACAGACCAGATTTCCAAAGAATGAAAGAAGACATTGAAAAAGGTAAAATTAATTTGGTAATAACAAAAGACTTGTCGAGACTTGGAAGAGATTATATAGAAACTGGCAATTATATAGAAAGGTATTTTCCATCAAAAAATGTAAGATATATTGCAGTAAATGATAATATAGACACATTTGACAAAAAGAACTCAAACAATGATATGACACCATTTAAGTCTGTAATTAATGATATGTATGCAAAAGATATATCAAATAAAGTACGAACAGCAATTTTTACAAAAGCAATAGATGGAGAGTGTATTAAATCGTTTTTACCATATGGATATAAGAAAGATGTGAATGATAAGAATAATATTTTAATTGATGAAAATGTTGCAGATATTGTAAAACTAATCTTTAATTTATATAAACAAGGAAAAGGAAAAAAACAAATAGCAGATTATCTTAATGAAAGGAATATTATTACACCATTAAAGTATAAAAATGAAAACACTAATTATTACAATCCTAATAAAAATTTTACTTATAAATGGAATCAAACAGTTATTAGTAAAATTTTACGAGATAGAATTTATGCAGGTGATTTAGTACAATTAAAATATACAAAGGTAAATTATAAAGTAAAGAAAACAGTAAAAGTTTCAGAAAAAGAACAGATAATAATTAAAAACCATCATCCAGCTATTATAGATAGAAATACATTTGAAACTGTACAAGAAATGTTAGAAAAAAAAGCTAATGAATGGAATTTTTATAACAGGAAGAGACATTTATTAACAGGCTTAGTATTTTGTAAATGTGGAAGTAGAATTACTTATAATTTGAATCATGGAAAATTTTCAAGATGTGTATGTGCAAGTTACAAAAAGTATGGAAATGCATATTGCAGTAGTATTCATTTACACGAAGAAGAGTTGATTCAAAAAGTAACAGAATCATTAAGAAATAACATAGAGAAGTATTTACATATGAGTGATTTGGATTTTAGCAATTTAAATAAAAGTGAAAGTGAAGCTTCTAAAAAAGATATATTATTTTTGGAAAAGAAGGAAGAAAGCATATCTAAAATTATAAGTAATTTATATGAAGATAAAGTTAATGGAATAATATCATTAGATACTTTTTCAGAATTAATGAAAAAGTATGAGAAACAAAAAAAAGAATGTATGGATAATTTAGAAGTATTGCATAAGAAAAAAGAAAATATAAGAGTAGAAAAGAATATAGAAACAGACAGCATTAAAGAAATAATGAAACAAGTATTATCTTTTAATGAAATTACTGATGATAATAGAAGTTTAATATTTAAACTAATAGATAAGATAATAATTGATGATAGAAACATAAGCATAAAGTATAAATTTAATATATCGGGATAAAAGTGATAAAATAAAGTAAAAATGAGTTATACATTTCCCAACCTGAACCAAGGGTGGCCTTGGGAAGGAGGAAGAAGTTAGATGTGGAATTATAGCAAAATGCTTCAATATCCAATTAATATTAAAAATAAAAATCCAAGATTGGCAAAATACATTATAAGCCAATATGGTGGACCTGATGGAGAAATTGAAGCTTCTTTAAGATATATATCACAAAAATTTGCAATGCCAGATGCAAGAACAAAAGCTGTTCTTAACGATATAGGCACGGAGGAACTTTCTCACCTTGAAATGGTAGGAGCATTAGTTCATCAACTTACAAGAGATGCTTCAATTCAGGATATTGAAAATGCTGGACTTGGAGCATATTACACTGACCATGGTGTAGATGTTTATCCTCAAGCAGCGGCAGGATTTCCATTAAGCACATTAGCTATTGCGGCTAAAGGAAATCCAATAACTAATCTACAAGAAGATTTAAGCGCTGAAAAGAAGGCTCAAGCCACATACGAAAACTTAATAGACTTATGTAGAGATGATCCAGATGTTGTGGATGTATTACGATATTTAAGACAAAGGGAAATAGTCCATTTCCAAAGATTTGGTGAAGCATTAAGAAACGTGCAAGATTTGCTTATGGAAAAAAGATGCTTTGCAATGAGAAATAATAATCAAGGCAATAATACACAAAGACAATAATAAATGGATATGAAATCTACCAATAATGTAGGTTTCATATTTTTATATGAGAAGCGCAAAAATTTTACGAAAAATATTGAAAAACTACATAAAATATAATATAATGTTTTCGGAAAATAATTTTAGGAGGATACCAAAATGAATACAAAAATTATTGGGGATACATTACCAGCAGTAATCTGTAAATTACAAAAAGGAGAAACAGTATTAACTGAAAATGGACAAATGAGCTGGATGGATGAAGGAATAGCAATGAAAACTTCAACAAATGGTGGACTAATGAAAGGTATAGGAAGAGCATTTGCAGGAGAATCAATATTTATGAACCTATATACAGCTGAAAAGGATGATGCTGAGATAGCATTTGCTTCATCATTTCCAGGACAAATATTAGAAATGGATTTAAAAGAAGGAGAAACAATTGTAGCACAAAAGAGAGCTTTCCTATGTTCAGACGCATCAGTTGATATAAAAATGCAATTCCGTAAAAAGTTAGGAGCAGGCTTCTTTGGTGGAGAAGGCTTCATTATGCAAAAAATAACAGGACCAGGAAAAGTATTTTTAGAAATAGACGGAGCTGTTGTAAAAAAAGAATTAGCAGCGGGAGAAAAGATGAAAGTTGACAATGGATATGTTGCAGCAATGACTGAAAATGTTAAATTGGATATAACAACAGTAAAAGGAATGAAAAATATATTATTTGGTGGAGAAGGCCTATTCTTAACAACTCTAGAAGGACCAGGAACAGTATGGTTACAAACAATGCCAATTTCAAAACTTTCTTCATTACTTTATATTGGAACAGCCAAATAATAAACAATTAAGTGCCTAGATAATAGGCATTTAATTTTTTTGTATATAAAGTTAAAAATACTATTGCTGTTTTGAAATCCTAATGATATAATACGAGTAATAAACAAGAGAGGACAAAAGAAATGGATATAAATGAAGCATATGAGAAATTAAAAGTAACAGAAGCTGAGAAAAAAGCTGCACAGCATTATTTTGGATTTGCACATACAAGTATTAATTTATTAAGTGACTTGGATCCAATAGCATATTGTGAATTAAATAGAAGAGGTTGGCTTTTAGACGAAAGTAGAGAGGATTTACAACAAAATATAAAAACATTTGTAGATATTTATTCACTAATGTATAAAGAGTCAGCAAACAGTAAAGGAAGAAGAGGATTAGTACGTGGAACTAGTACTAGAAGAGCAAGAGCACTGACAGGAAGTAGCAAGCAATTCCTATCAACAAGTATGGATGAAAATATTGCAAAAAGATTTTGTGAATATGGAGACGCTGCATTAGTTAGAATTAGTATAGGAGATGGAGTGCCTCATTTGTATGCAGATGACTATAAAGAAGCAATATCAGGAGCAGATGAACAAGAACTTATAATAGCACCATTTACAAAAATCAAAGATAACAGGTTTGTAAGCAGATGGGATGGATATGAATATTATGGTGTATCTATTGAAAAAGGAGAATTACAAGAAAAATCTCAAGAAGAAATAGATAGCCTTATGACCCAAGTTTTAGATGGATTTGAACAAAATGTAACTGATATGAAAAACTATGTTAGTCTAGCAGATAGAGTAGAGATTTTAAAAGAAAGATTACAAAGAACAACTGATGATGAAGAGAGAACATATATAGGACAAGAACTAGATAAAGCTGATAAAGAGAGTTATGAAGTATGGAAAAGAACATATGATTACAAAAACAAATTAAGTGGTCTATTACAAGGAATGTGCAGAGAAAAAGAAAAAGAAATTGATGAAGCAAGAGATGCAGTAGAGCAAGATCGAGAACAAAAAAGAAAAGATGCTGAAGCACAGAAAAAAGAAGAAGAAAGACTAGGGGCAATTCTTGATTTTAAATTAAAAATAGATGGAGCATTACAAACATCAGGAAGGATACCTCAAGAGATACAAGCAACCTACCAACAATTATTAGCAACAGAAAAAACATATAGAGAGTTTGCAAGTAGATTTGGTTTAGGAGTATCAGGGTCAATAGAACAGCAATTAGGAGCATCTGTTACAAGTGTTAATAGTTTAATAAAGGCAGCAGGAAGAGGACTTGAAAAAGTACAAATTGCAGAAGATAGCACAGTTGAACAAACAAAAGAAAAGGAAAGTCAATATGCAAGAAGGATAGCTGGAATAGATGCTAGTATGCAAATAGCTAACACATTAAAAGAAGTTACAGAAATATATAGTGTACAAGCAGAAGATACAATAAAAAGAGATTTATATTTTAAGATGGACGACTTAATGAAAAAAACAAAATTAACTCTTTTACAACAACAAAGTATCAGAATAAAAGATGAAAAAGCAAGTATATTTGATGGAATAACAGGAAAATCACAATTACGTCAAATGCGATTACAAAATATAGATTTACAGATGCAATTAATATCAAGAACAAAACCAGAAGCAAAAAGCTATTATAGTATACATGATATGCTAGCAGAAATGTATGCATTTTCACAAACAGAATTAGGAGGAAATTACACACCAGAGATTGGAAAATTATATAATGCAATGAGAAGAGAGTTTAGAACTACAAGCGGAAATCCAATCTCGGATGGAGAAATACAGCAGCGTGCAAAACCTAAGATTGAAGAGCATCAGCGACAAAATTTACCAGCAGTTCCTAAGAAAGGATTTAGATTATTTGGAAAAATAAAAGGTGAAATGGAATATTTACAAGTTCAAAATTCACAATTACAAACTCAAGTAAGCAATATAGATGGAAAAGATTGGAAAGCACAATTACAACCACCTACAAAACCAGCAACTGAAATATTCAAACAAAGATTAATTGATATTGTTCATAACATTGATGCTGATGAAGGACCTACTAAAACACCAGATAAAACAAGAGATGATACAGTAGATTTATGGCAATAGAGATTATAAAGCTACAATTTAAGCTTATCATAATAAAGCGAAAGGTAAAATTAAATGAATAGATTTGATTTCATATATGATGAAATATCAGATGAGCAAAGAAGAAGAATTATAAGAATGTGTGCAATGACTATAATGCAAAATATGGATAAAACAGACTCGAAATTAAGAGAGAACAAAGAAAACATAAAAGAATTTATATTTAAAAGCGAAACTGCTAAAAAAGTTGGAATGAAAAAAGCGATGCAAGAAATGCAATTTGCTGATTTTGTAGGAAATCATATGATAGAAAATAAGGAACTATATATTGAATTACGAACAAATAAAAGAGAAAAAAGACTACTAGAAGAAATGGAAAAAATGGGAGTAATTCAACACTTAGAAGTAGAACAACCTAAAGGAAGTACTGTGCAAGCTGGGCAAACAACACCTGAAACAAGGCAACATGTGCAAGCAACTCCTCAAACAGGACACGCTGATAATATTATTCCAATAGAAGAAGTAAAGGCATTAGCTGGACAGGAAGCACAACTCGGACAGCCAAATGAAGGTACAAAATCAGGAACAACACAAAGACAAAAAGAGCACCTAACAAAAACAGGAGACACAAATCCTAAAATGGCAGTTAGTTTTGCAAAGTTAAATAAACCAGACTTATTACTTACTAATAAAAATACAGGAAAAAAAGAAATAAAATATGGAAGATATAGCACAGATAGGAGAAGAAATTATAAATTTAATTATCAAGGAAGAAAAGTACAATTAACAAGAGTAGGAAGAATGTTTTACAAAACATCATTTATGATTGGAACTGACATTGATGAATACCTTGTTCAAACAAGGGATGTACAAGCTGAAGTATTTACCTATGGTCTAGATATAATGAAAATAGAAGGAGATGAACAATATAGAAAAATATTTTTTGAACAATTAATTAGTCCTGAAAATATAAATATGGTAAATAATAATGGATATATTGGAAGCATTGTACAAACAAAAGACCCAAAAAATAAATACAAGATAGAATATTCAGATGAAGAATATACAGCAGTTACAGAACTTAAAGATAGACTATCTAAGATAAAAGAAGACAGACGTGCTGGAGATAAAGATGACAGATGATAAAGAATACAAAGAAGACTTTACATAGTCTTCTTTTATAGAGAATTAACAAAAATGCGTGAGGGAGAAATAAAATGAACATAATTAAACAAATTGCAGAAGAATTAAATGTAAGAGAAAATCAAGTACAAAAAACAGTAGAATTAATAGATGAAGGAAATACAATTCCATTCATTGCAAGATACAGGAAAGAAGTAACAGGTAACTTAAGTGATGAAACACTTAGAGAATTAGATGAAAGACTTACATATTTACGAAATCTTGAAAAAAGAATAGAAGAAGTTAAAACTTCAATTGAAAATCAGGGAAAACTCACTGATGAGATAGTTGTAAGCCTTGAGAATGCTAAGACTTTAGCAGAAGTTGAAGATATTTATAGACCTTATAAACAAAAAAAGAAAACTAGAGGAACAGTTGCAAAAGCAAGAGGATTAGAACCATTAGCACAAAATATATTAGAGCAACAAGATAAATCCTCAATATATGAATTAGCAAAAAATTACATAAAAACAATTGATCAAATAGATGAAAAACTAGACGAAAAAGCAAGAAAAGAATTGGTTGTTGAAACACCAGAAGACGCATTAAATGGAGCAAAGGATATTATAGCAGAGCAAATATCAGATGACACAGAATTTAGAAAATCAATAAAGAAGATATATTATAGAGAAGGTGTAATTGAAACAACAGCTGAGAAGCCAGAAGAAAATACTACTTATAATATGTATTATGAGTTTCAAGAAAAGATATCAACAATACCAAGTCATAGAATTTTAGCAATAAACAGAGGAGAAAAAGAAGAATTCTTAAAAGTAAAGATTACAAAGAATGAAGATAAGATAATTTACATAATATCTAAGAATGTTATAAAAGATTATAATTTTACAAACAATCTAAAACAATATTATGATATAAAAGTTGATGAAATTAAAGCAGACACAACAAGAGAAATATTATTATTTCAAGCAATAAAGGATAGTTTTAGAAGATTGATAGAGCCATCTGTTGATAGAGAGATACGTGCAGACCTTACAGAAAAAGCAGATACACAGGCAATTAAAGTATTTGGTAAAAATGCAAAGCAATTATTATTAGGAGCACCTTTAAAGGGATTAACAGTTTTAGGATTTGACCCAGCATATAGAACAGGATGCAAGCTAGCAATAATAGATGAAACAGGAAAAGTATTAGGAACAGGAGTGGTGTATCCAACAGAACCACAAAATGATGTTGAAGGTTCTAAAAAGAAGATTATTGAAATGTTTGATAAATACAACATTAATATGGTAGCTATTGGAAATGGTACAGCATCAAGAGAATCAGAACAATTTATATCAGATACTATAAAAGAATACAAAGAAAAAACGAATAAAGATGTATATTATTCAATAGTATCAGAAGCTGGAGCATCAGTATATTCAGCGTCAAAACTTGCAACAGAAGAATATCCAGACCTTAATGTATCGTTAAGGGGAGCAATATCGATTGCAAGACGTCTGCAAGACCCACTTGCTGAACTTGTAAAAATAGACCCAAAAGCAATAGGAATAGGTCAATACCAACATGATGTTGACCAAAAGAAACTAGGAGAAAGCTTAGCAAATGTAGTAGAAGACGCTGTTAATGAAGTTGGAGTTGATATTAATACTGCAACACCATCACTATTATCATATGTAGCTGGAATAAACTCAGGAGTTGCTAAAAACATTGTAAAGTATAGAGAAGAAAATGGAAAGTATACTGAAAGAAAAGAATTACTAAAAGTTCCTAAATTAGGAAAATCAGCATTTGAGCAATGTTCAGGATTTATTAGAATACCTAATGGAAAAAATCCACTGGAAATTACAGCAGTCCATCCTGAGAGTTACAAACAAACAGAAATGTTATTAAAGTCTTTAGGATATAAAAAAGAAGACTTATTAGATAAAGAAAAACTTTCAGAATTAAAAGAAAAATTGTCTAAAATTGATGTAAAGAAAACTGCTGAAGAACTAGAAATCGGAGAAATTACTTTAAATGATATTATAGGTGAATTATCAAAACCAGGAAGAGATGTTAGAGAAGATATGCCAAAGCCTATACTTCGTTCAGATGTACTTAAATTTGAAGACTTAAAAGTAGGACAAATACTAACAGGAACAGTTAGAAATATTACTGATTTTGGGGCATTTGTTGATGTTGGAGTAAAACATGATGGATTAGTTCATATATCAGAAATGAGTGATAAATTTGTTAAAAATCCATCTCAAGTGGTATCAATAGGAGATATAGTAAAGGTAAAAGTTATAGACATTGATACAGTAAAACAAAAAGTTAAGTTATCAATGAAAGGTATAAATTAAAAGATAAAATGGAGTTCTTAGCTATGCTAATGAACTCCATTTTAGATTTATATTATCATATATAAAGTGTTTCCAATGCAAATATAATTATTTTCAAGTTTGCCACTATCATATAGCTTCATAAATTCTGTATTCATATCAGGAGTAAGTTCGACTTTTTCAAAAATTCGCCCAGTATAAAAATGAATAACTCCATAGTTTTCAATAGACTTAATTCCACTAATTACAAGAATTGATTTATTATTTATTTCTGTATAAAAAAATCTATATGGATAATTAGAAACTGATACATCAGTTATCTGAGTAACTTCTATATTATTTTTAGCTTCATATTGTTCAACATAAGAAACTATTTCTCCAGCTTCTTTTTTTTCAAGTTCATTAACTTTTTTATGCTGTTGCATTAGGTAGATATAATTAAATGTATTGATGAAACTATAAAAAACAAACACAAAAATAGTTATATATGTAATCAATTTCTTTTTTTCAAATATATTAGTTTTACAATATAGATATATAAATAACAATCCCATAGTTGCACCAATTGAAAAACGTAATCTTCCAGTATAAAAACTAGTTAAACCTAATAAAAACGTAACAAAACTACTCATTATAGAAACAATTATAAGCAAAATAAATTCTATACTATTTCGTAATGCTAACTTTTTAGTATTTGTAAAGAATATATAAATTGCAATACAAGTTGTAAGAATAATAAAAATCAAAAATAATAGGCGTGGAAATAAACTACAAGTTTCAACTATTATAGGAATTATATGAGTGAATATAAAACGAATATTAAAAAATATATTTCCTCCAATTCTAGTTTGAACAGTCCCTAAAAGTTTACCAACCACATGCACAAAAAACAAGTTGAGCAATATTCCGAGAAGTCAAAGCTACAGAACCAAGTATTAAATCTTTTATAATTTGTTTTATATTGTGTTCATTTTTTAATAATGTAAATAAAAATATTATTGTTAAGAAAAATCCACTAAAGCCTTGATACATAAAAGTTGCTAATATAGAAGAGACAATACTTTTTAATAAATAATGTTTTTTCTACTAACTAGAGTATCAGCTGATATGATATGAAATAGAAGACTTGCAGCCATAACGATACATTCTACAAAATACATATTTTCTATGTACATAAAATTAAATATTGTAAAGTAAGATATAAGTAAAACAAAACCTTTTAAGTATTTATTTTCTGTATTTTTATATTTCGATACAATATTTTTCAGTAGGATTACAGCAATGCATGATATTACAAGAGCTAGTAAAAGTGTAATAATTACAAATGCTGTAATAGGCAGATGAATACTATATGCAAAAAGATCTATTAAGTACATAAACAATCTTCCATCATTTAAAGACCTTTCTCCTTTGTAGTAATAATATTATTTAAATATAAGATTAACATATTATTAAAATAAAAACAATAGGATAAACAAAAATGAATTTACATAATAAATTATCAATTACTACTTGACATATTTAAGAATTAATAATAAAATAGATAAGTAAAATATCTATAAAAATTATATATATTTGTACATTGAAAATTTAATAGAAAGAGGTGTATATATTATGCAAATTGTAATTTATATCACTATTTTTCTAATCTCAGCAATAGTTTTTCTATTCGTTGGATATACAGTAAGAAAGAAATCAGCAGAAGCTAAAATTGAAAGTGCTGAAAAAGAAGCTCAAAGAATTTTAGAAAATGCTCAGAAAGAAGCAGAAAATGCGAAGAAGGAAGAGATAGTTAAAGCAAAAGAGGAAATAATAAATGAAAGGAATAAGTTAGACGAAGAGATTAGAGAAAGAAGAAGTGAAGTTCAACAACAAGAAAAAAGATTAATTCAAAAAGAGGAAGGACTTGATAAAAAAATATATAATGTTGAACAAAAAGAAAAGCAATTAGAAATTAAGGAAAGCGAAATCGAACAAACACGAGAAGAAGTACAAAAATTAAAGGACTCGGAATTAGACGAAATTGAAAGAATTGCTAGACTTTCAGTGCAAGAAGCAAAGGATGAATTACTTGCTAGACTTGATGAAACACTTATAGCAGAAAAAGCTGAAAGAATTAAATCAATGGAAGATCAAATTAAGGAAAAAGCAGAAGATACGGCTAAAAATATTATTACATACTCAATTCAAAAATGTGCTGCCGATCATACAGCAGAATCTACAGTATCAATTGTATCACTTCCAAGTGATGAAATGAAGGGAAGAATAATTGGTAGAGAAGGACGTAACATAAAAGCATTAGAAACACTTACTGGAGTTGAATTTATTATAGATGATACACCAGAATCAGTTGTAATTTCAGGATTTGACCCACTTAGAAGAGAAGTTGCTAAGATAGCACTTCAAAAATTGATGGATGATGGACGAATTCATCCAGCAAAAATTGAAGAAATGGTTGAAAAGGCTAAAGAAGAATTATCAAAAATCATCAAACAAGAAGGTGAAAAGGCATCAATGGAAACTGGAGTTATGAAGCTTCACCCTGATATTGTAACATTACTTGGAAAACTTAAGTATAGAACAAGTTATGGACAAAATGTGTTAATGCATTCAATAGAAGTATCAAACCTTGCAAGAATTATGGCTGACGAACTTGGCTTAAATACAAAGCTTGCAGCTAGAGCAGGTTTATTACATGATATAGGAAAAGCACTAGACCATGATATGGAAGGAACACACGTACAAATTGGAGTTGATATATTAAAGAAATATAAAGAAGATCCAAAGGTTATAAATGCAGTAGAAGCACATCATGGTGATGTAGAAGGCGAAACACCAGAAGCATATTTAGTACAAGCTGCTGATGCAATATCTGCATCAAGACCAGGTGCAAGACGTGAAACACTTGAAGCATACATAAAAAGACTTGAACAACTTGAAGGAATTGCAAACTCTTTTGAAGGAGTTGATAAATCATTTGCTATCCAAGCAGGTAGAGAAGTTAGAATTATTGTTAAACCTGACAAGGTATCAGATGACCAAATGACTATTATCGGAAGAGGAATAGCTGAAAAAGTTGAGCAAGAAATGGATTATCCAGGACAAATTAAGATTAACCTTATTAGAGAGAAAAGAGTTGTAGATTACGCAAAATAAATTAATTTTAAATTTGTAAATAACTAATAAAGAACTTATTTATTATGAAAATAATAGATAGGTTCTTTTATATTATAAATAATAAAATATCATACTAAAAATAATGATATTTTATTCTATTTAAGCAAAAAAGCCAAGCAAATACTGCTTAGCTTTTTCTGCATGTGTGTTTTGCGTAATCCATTTTATAAACTATTTTCCAGAATATTTTTTGTACAAATACAAGACAACTCAACATACAATCACCACTTTCTGAATTATCAAAAGATAGTGGACTTCACAAAACACATTAAATTTATGTTAACATAAATTCATAAAAAAGTTAATAATAGAAGATTTTACAAAACGATATTATGCAACCTTGACAATTCTACTAAAAATTAATATAATTATAAAAATATATGTTATCAAGAGTGGACGAGAGACTCGGCTTTATGACTCCACAGCAACCTATTAAGTTAGGTGCTAATACCGACAAAGTATATCTAGTACTTTGGGTGATGATTAAAAGAGAAATCAACCTTTGTACTAAAAAGTATAGAGGTTTTTATATATAAGAGACTTGAAACATATATGAATATTTATGGAAAGAATATATTTAGCAAAATATATTAAGAGGGGTATTTATTATGAAAAAACTATTTACATCAGAAAGCGTAACAGAAGGACATCCAGACAAATTATGTGATTACATATCAGATAGTGTATTAGACAGCTATTTAGAAAAAGACAAAAATTCCAGAGTTGCATGTGAAGTAATGTGTGGAAAAGGAGAAGTATTTGTAACAGGAGAGATAACATCAACAGCCAATATTAATATTGAAGAAGTAGTAAGAAACACAATTAAGGAAATTGGATATTTTGGTGAAGATATAGATATTGATTATAAAACATGTAAAGTACATATAAATATATCAAGGCAATCTCCTGATATTGCTTTAGGAGTAAATAAATCATTAGAAGATAAAGAAGGAGAAAATTTACAATCAGAAGGTGCAGGAGACCAAGGAATAATGTTTGGATATGCATGTGATGAGACAGAAGAGTTGATGCCACTTCCAATATCACTTGCACATAAGTTATCAAAGAAATTAGCAGAGGTTAGAAAAGAAAGAATAATTGATTACTTAGGACCAGATGGAAAAGTACAAGTAACGATAGAATATGAAGATGACATACTTGATGAGGATAATATACCGATAAGAGTGGACACAGTAGTAGTATCAACACAACATAGAGATGGAATAGAATTAGAGAAAATAAAAGAAGATATAAAAGAAAAGGTAATAAAAACTACAATTCCAATGGACTTATTAGATGATGATACTAAGTATTTTATAAATCCTACTGGAAGGTTCGTAATTGGAGGACCACTTGGTGACAGTGGACTTACTGGTAGAAAAATAATTGTTGATACTTATGGTGGATATAGTAGACATGGTGGAGGAGCGTTTTCAGGAAAAGATGCCACAAAAGTGGACAGGTCAGTTTCATATATGGCAAGGCATATTGCTAAAAATATAGTTGCAAATGGATATTCAAAAAAATGCGAAATTCAATTTGCATATAGCATTGGAGTTGCAAAACCAGTTGCAATATATATTGACACTTATGGAACAAATACAATTCCAGAAGAAAAAATAGTTAAAAAGATAGAAGATAAATTTGACCTTACACCACGTGGAATAATAAACTATTTAGAGCTACAAAATCCTATATTTAGAAAAACTACAAATTATGGACATTTTGGTAAAAAAGAATTACCTTGGGAAAAAGTAATTGAAATGTAGAATATATATGCTTTCTAAATAAAAATAGAATTAAGTAAAATTTGATAAAAAATGTCAAATTACAAAATAAATGTAAGTATTAAAACTTAAAAAGAAAAATCTAGAAAAGTTTTGACAGTTCTTTAAATAGGTGGTATAATCAAGTACGAGACTTTAATATGCAGAAAGAGGTGCAACCTATGTCTATCGCAAACGTATTTATGCAGCAGATTACCAGTGGTAAAACGCCACCATTGCTCAAGAAAAGTCTTATTGATGAGTTATCAACCTGGAAGGACAAGACTACACCATTATGTAGTATGGGAGTACTATTTGATGGCTCAGTAAGAGACAGATACTTGATAAACATCAAGGAACTTGTGCAAGAGCAAGTAAGCAGTAAGGAATGTGCTACTGAAACTCTGTTTTGGCTGTACTACCTTGCTAAAGTACTAGAGTTCGAACTACCAATAACAACAGGAGAGGAGAAAACAGCAAAAGACTTTTTAGCACGCTACTTGGAGGAGACAAGTAAAGACATAGAGGCGTATATCAGCACAATTAAGCTGAATTAAAACAAACCTCAAAAATAGGGGGCAGTGTTTATAACACTGCTCCCTAAACTATGAAACATATTTACTAATTTCAACTCTTAATTTTCCTTTTGAAGTTTGAGAAACAATTCTTCCAATTTTATACTTACCTTTTCCACGGATTGTCAATAAATCACCTTGAACAATAGACAATGAATTTTTTGTTTTAATTTCATAATTAACTAGAATGCGTTCACTTGAAATGACCTCATTTGCCTTTGTTCTAGAAGTATGTAAAATTTCAGCAACAACAGTATCTAATCGTAATTGTGGAACTAATATTGTAAAATCTTCCATTCTTATAGAAACTATTTCTAATTCAGATATTGATTTAGTTATAAATTTAGACTTTCTAAATCTAGTTAATTCATGTAAATTTGATAATAAATATTCTGAGATATCAGTTTGCACAATTATATCAGAACCATCTTCTCTAACTAAAATATCACCAGCTTTTTCTCTTTTTACTCCTAACTTCATTATTCCACTCAAGTAATCTCTATGATGATATGTATTTTTTAAATCATTAGGAAGAATTATACTAATTACTTGAATTTCATTTTGTATTATTTTATTTGTTTCAAAAGGTTCATGAAGTAAATCAAATAATCTTTCAGGAAATAAGAATAGCATTTTTCTTTCTGCATCTTTATATCCACCAAAAAAGATATATGTTTTATAATGCACTTGTTGTAATACTTTAAGAGCAAGTTTTTGCTCATAGCCATCTAAAAAATGAGTAAATTGTATTTGATTTCTTTGGGAGACAAATTGTATTTTATCTAATAGTTTTGCAATTAAAATTTTATCATCATCTTTTGTACATATTTTCATTAATTCTTGTTTATCCATTTTATAAAAGTTTAAATTTCTCCTTTTAGTATTTTTCAATATTATAACATACTTTTTGATATTCTACTAGGGTGAATATGAACAAAAATAATGTTCGGAGATATAGAAAAATCATATACGAGATGGCAAATTAGAGAAGTCAAAAATAAACTATCATCATTAATGAATTATAACTATTATAATAATTAATCAAAAATATTGATAAATTAATATTTTTATGGTAAAATAATATCGTAAAGAAGCGATTGATTTATAAATTGTAGCTTGTATAAAAAACTATTTAGAAATCTAAGAGGCAAAAGAGACAAGATAAGCCTCTTATTAACCATATAAATAGCCTTTTGTAGAGGTTACACATTTTAAAATCAATCGTAAGATAAATGCGTAAGCTTCTTTGAAGAATTGTTAGACACGATTTTTGAAAAAATCACGAATGATGAGCGAAGCGCAGTGAAAGGAAAAATTAAAATGTTTAAAGTTTATGAAACTGAGTTAGCAGGTAGAAAACTAACAATCGAGACAGGAAAGTTTGCTAATCAAGCAAATGCAAGTGTAACAGTAAGATATGGAGAAACAGTTGTAATGACAAACGTTGCAGCAGCAAAAGAAGCACAGACAGGAGTTGACTTTTTTCCATTATCAGTAAATTACGAAGAAAAATTATATGCAGTTGGAAGAATACCAGGAAGTTTTAATAGAAGAGAAGGAAAACCAGCAGATAAAGCGGTACTTATATCAAGAGCTATTGACAGACCTATTAGACCATTATTCCCACATGACTTTAGAAATGATGTATGTGTAACAAACACAGTATTATCAATGGACCAAGATGCAAGTCCAGAAGTATGTGCAAATATAGGAACATCAGCTGCATTATCAATATCTGATATTCCTTGGGGAGGACCAACAGCAGCAGTACAAGTAGGATATGTAGATGGACAAATTATAATAAATCCAAATGAAGAACAAAGAAGTAAAAGTGATTTACAATTAACAGTTGCAGGGACACTAGAAAAGATAACAATGATTGAAGCAGGAGCAAATGAGATACCTAATGACACAATGCTTCAAGCTATAAAAATGGCACATGTTGAAATAAAGAAAATGTGTGAATTTATATCTAATATAAAAGCAGAAATTGGAAAACCAAAATTTGAATATACATCATTTGCAGTAGACCCTGAATTTTACAAATCAGTATGTGATAAGTTTGAAACAGCTATGTATGAAGCTGTACAGAATAACGATAAAGAAGTTAGAAACGACAATGTTGATAAAGTAAAAGAGCAAATTGAAGAATTAGCTGTTGAAATGTATGGCGAAGATGCAAAAGAAGAAAAATCATTTGATATAGCAACAGCTGTACATGACTTAGAAAAAGCTTGTGTTAGAAAAATGATATTAACGGAAGCAAAAAGACCAGATGGAAGAACAATAGATGAAGTTCGTCCATTATCAGCAGAGGTTAATTTACTACCACGTGTTCATGGAAGCGGATTATTCTCAAGAGGACAAACACAAGTATTAACTATTGCTACTTTAGGAACAAAAGGTGATGAGCAAGAATTAGATGGACTTGACACTGAAACTTCAAAAAGATATATGCACCAATACAACTTCCCTGGATACAGTGTAGGTGAAGCAAAAGCATCACGTGGACCAGGAAGAAGAGAGATAGGACATGGAGCATTAGCAGAAAGAGCATTAGTCCCAGTACTTCCAAGTGAAGAAGAATTCCCATACACAATGCGTTTAGTTTCAGAAGTATTAGAATCAAATGGTTCAACATCTCAAGCAAGTATCTGTGGTAGTACTTTAGCATTAATGGATGCAGGTGTTCCTATAAAGAAACCTGTTGCAGGTATATCAGCAGGATTAATAACTGACCCAGAAGACCCTAATAAATATATTGTATTAACAGACATACAAGACATAGAAGATTTCTTTGGAGATATGGACTTTAAAGTTGGTGGAACTAAGGACGGTATAACAGCAATTCAAGTTGATATAAAAGTAGATGGATTAACATATGATATTATAGAGCAAGCATTTGAAAGAACAAAGATTGCACGTGATAATATGATAGATAATGTATTATTAAAAGCAATTCCAGCTCCTAGAACAGAACTTTCAAAATATGCACCAAAAATAATTTCAACAAAGATAAGTGTTGATAAGATAAAAGATGTAATAGGTACAGGTGGAAAAACAATTAACAAGATAATAGAAAAAACTGGAGTTAAGATTGACATTGAGGAAGATGGAAGAGTATTTATCTATTCTCAAGATATTGAAAATGCAAGAGAAGCATTAAAGATAATAGAAGGAATTACAAGAGATATAGAAGTAGGTGTTATATATGATGGTGTAGTTACAAGAATTACTGCATTTGGTGCATTTGTAGATATAGGTGGAGGAAAAGAAGGACTTCTTCATATATCAAAGATATCTAGTCAAAGAGTTGAAAAAGTAGAAGATGTACTATCAATAGGTGACGAAATAAGGGTAAAAGTAACTAATATTGATCATCAAGGAAAAATTGACCTAAATATGAAAGATTTGGAAAACCACTAATAAGTGAGGTAATAATAGATGCAATTTCTATACTTTTTGCAACAAGCTATAATATGGTTAATAACAATATATTATGTATATCAATTAATCATTAGCTTGTTCTCATTTGTAAAGATAAAAGAAAAGCCATATATAGTAAACAAAGATCATAAATTTTTAATAATACTACCAGCCCATAATGAAGAGAGTGTTGTTGGAAACTTAATAAACAGCATAAAAGAACAAGACTATCCAAAAGATTTGTATGATATTTATGTTATTGCAGACAACTGCTCAGACAAAACAGAAAAAGTAGCAAAGGAAGCAGGAGCAAAAGTATTTGTAAGAAAAGAGGAAGAGACAGAAAAACAAACTAAGGGAGCAGCACTTCAAGTATTTTTACAAAAAATATTAAGTGATCCTAAAATGGATTATGATGCATTTTGCGTATTTGATGCTGATAACATTGTTGATAAAAACTTCTTAAAAGCAATGAACAAACATTTATGCCAGGGTGAAGAAGTAGTTCAAGGATATAGAGATATAAAAAATCCTACAGATAGTTGGATTTCAGCTGGTTATGCAATATTCTATTGGACAATGAATAGATTTTATCATTTAGCGAGATACAATGCAGGTTTGTCTCCGTTAATAAATGGAACAGGATTTATGGTAAAGATGGATACAATAAGAGAAAGTGGATGGCAAACGAAAACGCTAACAGAAGATATAGAATTTTCACTAAAAACAATAATTAGTGGAAAAAAATTAGGCTGGGCAAGAGATGCAATATGTTATGATGAGCAACCTATAAGCTTTAAACCATCATGGTCACAAAGATCTAGATGGACTATCGGGCATATTCAATGTTTAACAGAATATTCAGTACCTTTAGCAAGAGCAGCAAATGACAAGAAAACTCTTATGAACTTTGATGGGCTATTATATATGTTTGGAAGCATTCCAATGTTTATAATTACAATTTTACTATTGTTAATAAATGCAGTAGTATATTTAAGGAAAGAAATGACAACATCTGTGTTTATAATAAACGTTTTAAGATATGTATTACCAACATTATTTTTACCAGTATTAACAGCAATATTAATAATGATGATTGACAAAAGACCTATAAAAAAGATGTGGAAAGGGTTAATAATGTATCCTTGCTTTTTAGGGTCATGGTTATTAATAAACTTTAAATGCTTATTTGTACAAGATACGAAATGGGAGAAGATAGAACATAACAGAAATATAAACATTGATGAAGTAAAAACGAAATCTGGCAAAATTGAAAAAGAAAATAAAGCTCAATCAGAAATAAAGAGTATTAATAAAAGTACAAAAAATGACAAAACAAAACAGAAGGAAAAAAGCATAAAATAAAAATGGAGTGAAAATATATGTTTAAGAAAATAAAAGTTTTTGCTTTTGTTGGACCATCTGGAACAGGAAAAAGTTATAGAGCGCAGATGGTTGCAGGAGAACAAGACATACACTATATAATAGATGATGGATTACTAATAAAAGATAATGATGTAGTTGCTGGTGAATCAGCAAAAAAAGCACCAACTAAAATTGAAACAGTAAGAAGGGCGCTCTTTGTAGAAGAAAATCAACGAAAAAAAATGAGAAGGGCAATACGTTTAATAAATCCAGAATCAATATTAATATTAGGAACGTCTGAGAAAATGGTGAAAGAAATAGCAGAAAACTTAGCACTTCCTGAGATAGAAAAAATAATTTATATAACAGATGTTGCAAGTGAACAAGAAATAGAAAATGCAAAGAGAATACGTACAGTTGAGGGAAAACATGTTATACCAGTTCCAACATTTGAACTAAAAAAAGGTTTTTCAGGGTATCTATTAGATCCACTTCAAATATTTAAAACACGTGAAAATGATATACCATATATATCAGAAAAATCAATAATAAGACCAACTTTTAGTTATATAGGAAATTTTACGATATCAGATGCAGTTTTTAGACAAATAATAGAATATTTGGCAACGAAGACAGAATCTATAACGAAAATATTAAAGGTTAGGGTAAATAAAAGTGAAGAGGGGCCAACAATTTATATTGAAGTAGAAATTAAATTTGGAATAAAGATTGTAACAGAATTATCTGAATTTAAAACAAAATGTATAAAAGAATTGGAAAGACAAACATCTATGAATATAGTAAATATGATAGTGTCTGCTAAAAAAATTCAACTACCAAACGAAGTAGATAATACTAATAACAATTATATTGATTTTGACTAAAAATAAAAGGGAGAATAAAAGATGTCATTTATTGTAGCAATTGATGGACCAGCAGGAACAGGTAAGGGAACAGTAACACCTACACTTGCAAAAAAGTTCAAATTAATGTATATGGATACAGGAGCGACTTATAGATGTGTTACTCTAAGATTATTAAATGAAAAAGTTGATTTTAAAGAAACAGAAAAAATAAAAGAAATTTTAAAAAATATAAAAATTGACTTTGATGAAAATAATAACTTTTTTCTAGATGGTAAAGATGTAACTAATGAAATTAGAAGTAAAGAAGTTACTGAGAATGTTTCACAAGTATCTCACTTATTAGAAGTTAGACTTGCAATGGTAGATTTGCAACGCAAATTATCAGAAGGAAAGAATGTAATACTAGAAGGAAGAGATATTGGAACTAATGTATTTCCAAATGCAGATGTAAAGATATATTTAGATGCATCAGTTGAAGAAAGAGTGAAAAGAAGAATTAAACAAAACAAAGAAAAAGGTGTTGAAATGACGGAAGAAGAGGTTAGAAAAAACATCATTTATAGAGACACAAATGATAAAAATAATAAGATAGCACCTTTAAAACAAGCAGATGACGCTGTATATGTGGATTCTAGTGATTTAACAATAAATCAAGTAATACATAAAATATCAAAAATTATAAAAAAAAACAAAGTAAAACATGACCGAATGGAAAAAGGTTACATAATGACAGAAGAAACTGCATTTAAAAAGTTTAGAAGAAAATGCGTAAAGGGAATTTTAGCAGGAGTATATCACATTTTTTATAGAGTAGAGAAAATAGGAGCAGAAAATATAGAAACAGATGAAGGACTAATTATATGTTCAAAGCATGTTAATAGCATTGATGCAGCAGGAATAGTGCTATTAAATAAAAGATATATACGTTTCATTGCAAAACATGATTTATATAGATTTAAGACACTTGGTTGGCTAGGTCATTTATTCAATATTATTCCTGTAAAAAGAAATGCGAGTGATTTAAGATCAATAAAGATGTGTTTAAAAGCTTTAAAAGATAAAGAAGCTTTAGGGATATTTCCAGAAGGAACACGAAATGGAATTGAGAAAAATGCAGAAGTAAAAAATGGAGCAGTATTTTTAGCATACAAGGCAAAGGTGAAAATAGTACCAGTTGGAATAAATGGAACATTTAAACCTTTTTCAAAAGTTATATTTAACTATGGGAAACCAATAGATGTAAACAAATATAAAACAGACTCTCCAGAATGGATTAACCACGCTACTGAGGAGATTATGGAGCAAATATTAGAACTATCAAAAGTAAAAGAATAATTTAAATTTATTAATAAAAATGTACTTTATATTATATGGAACTAGAAATATAGAAAGGAATATAACTAGTATGAATTTTGTAGTTGCAATAGATGGACCAGCTGCAAGTGGAAAGGGAACAATAACTCGTAAACTTGCAGACGAATTGGAGTTAACAGTATTACCAACAGGTGATACTTATAGATGTTTAGGACTAGAGGTTCTAAAAAAAGGATATGGAATAGATCAAGTTTATGAAATAACTGAACTTGCAAGACAATTAGATATTCAATTAAGAAATGTAAATGGAAAAGAGCTTGTATATCTAAATGGGGAAGATGTAAGCAATGAAATTAGAGAGCCAGCGATATCAAAATTAAGTTCTTTAGTATCATCTATAGTTAAAGTACGTGAACAAATGGTTTTATTACAACGAAGAATGGCAGAAGGAAAAAATGTTATTGCAGAAGGTAGAGATATGGGGACAGTAGTGTTTCCTAATGCTGATGTGAAACTATATATAGATGCAAACGAAGAAGTTAGAGCAGATAGGAGATATAAAGAGTACTTATCTAATGGTATAAATATTACATATGAGGAAGTACTTGAACAACTTCGATGGAGAGATGAGAATGACAAAAATAAAAAAGTTGGAGCTTTGAAAAAAGCTGATGACGCCATTTTAATTGATACTACAGTGATGACAATAGATGAAGCTGTTGAAAAAATAAAAAGTGAAATTCAACCTAAAATGGTAAAAAAGAAAAGCAAAGAAAGTAAATCAGAGTATAATGAAGATGATTTTGATATGTAAATGCAACGCCCCCGCCCAGCATTAGCTGAGTGGGGGTGGGTGAACTTTAGCCGTTCTGGGCTTTATTCCAAGCTTCCGAGGAAACCCAGTCGCCAAAGACGTCGCTGGAAATCCGGAAGACTTTTTCCCGAAGAGCAATGGCTTCATCCGAGAGCAGGAACATGTAGTTGACACCAGTGTCAGTGGGCAGGTCAGCGAGCTTCACCATAGCGATGTCAAACTCGTGATCCATCTGGACGCCCATGTCGCCAAGCGAAGCCGGCACGCTGACATCTAGGATCTCGACGGTGTTGTGAGTCAAAGGGTGTTCAAACACGAAGAAATTGTTCGAACTCTCAGTGCGGGTGCTGATGTTGATAGTAGTAATGTTTGCCATAATGATCACCTTTCCTTTTAATATAGGGTATTGCTAATACTAGTATAGCATAATTAACAGAACAAGTCAAATATTCTGGTGAAATTTAACAGAAAAAAACGAAAGGCTACATAAAACAAGAACTTTAAAAATGATTATAAAAATTTAAATATAATTCATCAAAAAATGACATACATTTTAAAATTATACTTGCAAACTTATCAAAGTAATGGTATTATATTATTGTTTAAATTATAAGATAAAAGGAAATAATTATGAAGAGAAATATATATAGAATTACAATGATAATAACTATTTTAATAGTTTTAACTACAGGACGAGTTTTTGCGAATACAAATGAGATAAAAATAGCAAGCAGTAAAACTAATACAGTTGAGGATCCAATTGCTAAAAATAACGACTTAAAAGAATTAAAAGTGGAAGGATATGAATTATATCCAACATTTGATAAAAATATTACAAACTATTATTGCATAATTGATAGTAGTGTAAAAAGTGTGGAAGTAGAAGCATTAGCTGATAGTGAAGATGGATCTGTTAAAATTACAGGAAATGCATCATTAACAAAGGACGAAAATACAATAAGTGTAGTTGTAACTTCAAAGTCAGGAAGCAAAAAGACATATTCAATAATAGCTAAAAAGAGGAAGGATACAGGTCTTGCACTTGAAAGTCTGACAATAGATGGAGCAAAAAATGAATTAGTTATTAGCGAAAACAAATTTAAATATGATACAGAAGTTGAAGTAAGAGAAATTGCACCATTAAATATAGTAGCAAAAGCTAATAATGAAAATGCAATTGTTGAAATATTAGGAAATGATGAAAATTTATTAGAAGGCGACAACATAATTACAATAATTTTAAAAAATGGACAAGATACAGTAATATATCAATTGAATATAAAAGTTAAGTTATTAAAGGAAACTCAAGTTGTAGAATATGTTAAAGACGATAATTTTATAGGAAACTTAGCTAATGATATAAGTAAAAAAATATCAGAATTCTTTAATAATGATAAAAATACTTTAGTATTTTTATGTGGAGTTATGGGGATTTTAGTATTATTAATTATTATATTTATTATTAGAATAGTGAAAAGAAATAAAATAAATAAGAGTAAGGAAAAAATTAAGAAAAGAGCACAGTAAATAAGAATAAAAAAGTTGGAAAAATGAAATTTAACTATGTTAAAGTTATAATTGCTTTTTAAGTAGAAGGAGGATTTTTAAAATGATAAAGAAAGTAGCCATATTAGTAAATGGAGGAGATGTATCAGGACTAAACCCAGTTATTAGAGCAATAGTTAGAACAGCTGAAAGAAATAATATTGAATGTTATGGATTTATAGATGGATATAAAGGTCTTCTTGAGAACAATTATGTAAGATTAGATAAAAGTCCAATATCATCAGGAATATTACAAACAGGAGGATCAATTATAGGATCTTCAACAAATACAATAGTATTTAACTACAAAGTAACAAATCCAGATGGTAGTGTGGAATATAAAGATTTATCAGACGTATGTGTACAAAACGTTAAAAATGATGGTTTCGATTGTGTATTTACTCTAGGTGGAGACAGTACACAAAAATCAGCAAGAGACTTATTTATAAAGGGTATTAATACAATAGGTGTTCCAAAAACTATAGATAATGATGTTGCATGTACAGATATTACATTTGGATATAATACAGCAGTATCAGTTGCAACAGAAGCGATAGATAGGCTTCATACAACAGCTGAAACACATCATAGGATTATGGTACTTGAAGTAATGGGAAGATTTGCAGGTTGGATAGCACTAGAATCAGCAATTTCTGGTGGAGCAGATGCAGCTTTAATACCAGAGATACCATATGATATAAATAAAGTTGTTGAAGTAATTGAAAGAAGACGTAGTATAGGTAAAGAGTTTAGCGTTGTTGTTGTATCAGAAGGTGCAATGCCAAAAGATGGAAATGCCTCAACATTTACAGCTGATATTGGCTCAGGAACAGGAATAACAACAAAATTTGCAGGAGCAGGGGATAGAGTATCAAAAGAATTACAACAATTAACTGGACTAGAATCAAGGTGTACAACATTAGGATATATGCAAAGAGGTGGTACACCAACAGCGTATGATAGAGTATTATCAACAAAATATGGAGCAAAAGCAATGGAACTTGCTATGGAAGGAAAATTTGGAGTACTTACAGTTATACAAAATGGACATTTGGGATATGTACCTCTTGAAGAAGTTGTAGGAGAAAATAAAGAATTAGGAGCAGTTGAAGGCGGAACAAAGGAGAGTAATGTTAGACTTGTAACTATGGATCATGAACTTGTTAAGACTGCTAGGGATATAGGTATATGTTTAGGAGACTAAAATTCACGAATTAGAATATATAACTAAGAAAGGAAGAATATGAATTTTAAGGAAGAAATAGCTCTGTTAATATATAATGCAATAAATGATGAAAATATAAATACTGAAACAATAAAACAATTTATTGAAGTACCAAAGGAAAAGCAAAATGGAGACTTTGCTTTTCCATGCTTTAGATTGGCAAAAGATTTGAAGAAATCACCAGTAGATATTGCAAATATGATAAAAGACAATATAAAAGATGAAAAAAAGATAACTTCAAAAATTGAAGTAATAAATGGTTTTTTAAATTTTTACATATCACAAAAAAAGCTTGTAAAAGAAGCTATGGAAAAGTTTGATTTACAAAAAGAGGACTATGGTAAATCAAATATGGGGAATGGACAAAATGTAATAGTAGAATTTTCATCTCCTAATATTGCAAAACCATTTCATATAGGACATTTAAAAACTACAATTATAGGAAATTCATTATATAAAATATATGATTACTTAGGATATAATACCACTAGAATAAATCACTTAGGAGATTATGGAACCCAGTTTGCAAAATTAATAGAAAGCTATAAACGTTTTGGAAACGAATATGATTTAACTGAAAATCCAATTGATAAGTTAACACAAATGTATGTAAGAATAAATGCAATGTGTGAAGAAGATGAAAAAGTTTTAGAAGAATGTAGAGAAACATTTAAAAAACTAGAAGATGGTGATGAATATTGCAACAATTTATGGCAAAAGTTTAAAGATTTAAGTATGCAAGAATTTAACAAAATATATGATTTAATTAATGTTAAATTTGACTCAATGAATGGAGAATCATTTTACTCAGACAAAATGCAAGAAGTAATTGATATACTTGAAAAATCAGGAAAGGTACAAGAATCAAGAGGAGCAAAAATCATTGACTTAGAAGACCAAGGTATTAATACACCTTGTATTATTCAAAAGGCAAATGGTTCTACAATATATGCTACAAGAGACTTAGCTGCTATTCTTTATAGAACAAGAACATATGATTTTGACAAATGTATATATGTAGTAGGACAAGAACAAAGCCTTCATTTTAAACAAGTATTTGCGGTGTCAAAATATCTTGGAATAGACAAAAAATATTTAAATGGCTTAGAGCATGTAAGTTATGGATTAATAAAGTTACCAGAAGGAAAGATGTCTACAAGAAAAGGAAACTTTATAAAGGTTGAAGATTTACTTAATGAAGCAATAGAAAAAGTTTATGAAATAATAAAAGACAAAGACATTGAAAATAAAGAAGATGTTGCAAAAAAAGTTGGTATTGGGGCAGTAATCTTTGATGATTTAAAAGATACAAGATCAAAAGAGCAAGTATTTGACATTAATGCTGCAACAAGCTTTAATGGAGAAACTGGACCTTACGTACAATATACAACTGTTAGATGTAATAGTGTAATGGAAAAAGCAAATTATACACCTAATTCAAATATTAATTATGATAAATTAACAGATGAAGCTTCAATAAATGTAGTAAAAGAAATATCAAGATTTCCTGAAGTTATAATTTCGGCAATGAAAAAGAATGAGCCATCATTTATATCAAGATATGTAATTTCATTAGCAAAAGCATATAGCAATTTTTATAACCAAAATAAAGTAATTTGTGATGATAAGGAATTACAAGATGCACGTTTGTATCTAACTTATGCAGTTAAAGTTACACTTACTAATGGTTTAAAATTGTTGGGAATTGAAGTACCTGATAAAATGTAATTGGAAGGATAATTTATGAAGACTAAAGTAATGTTCATATCTAGTGAAGGTGGGCATTTGGATGAACTTAGGCAACTAGAATTTAATAAATATGACTATTCATTGGTAACTGAAAAAACAGAAACTACAAAATTTTTAAAAGATAAATATGGAAAAAAATTACGTTATTTATTATATGGAACTAGACGTACACCAGTTAGATATTTTTTCATATTATTAATAAACTTCTTTATTAGTTTATACTTATTTATACTAATTAGACCTAAAGTAATAGTAACTACTGGGACACACACAGCGGTACCAATGTGCTATATAGGAAAAATATTTGGAACAAAAATTATATGGATAGAAACCTATGCTAATAGAACCTCGAAAACTTTAGCTGGAAAAATGGTATACAAAATTGCAGATACATTTATAGTACAATGGGAGGAAATGAAAGAACTGTATCCTAAAGCTGTTTACTTTGGAACAATCTATTAAAGTAGAAATTTCTATGATTTAATGTGTCAATAGAAAAATACAAATTTGAAAATATTTTCCAGAAAGGAAACAACTATGATTTTTGTAACTTTACGGCACACAGGACAAAAAATTCAAGAGACTATTAGATGCAGTAGAAAACTTAAATATAAATGAAAAAATAATTATGCAAACAGGTTCAAATACTTTCGAAACCAACAAAAAAAATATTGAAGTTTATGACTTTATAAGTTTAGATAAATTTAATGAGTATATGAAAGAAGCTAGAGTTGTAATAGCTCATGCTGGTGTTGGTACAATAATTGCAGGATTGAAATTAAATAAAAAAATGATTATTGCTGCACGTCTCCAAAAATATGACGAACATGTTAATGACCACCAACTTCAAATATTAGAGACTTTTGCAAAAGATAAATACATAATACCACTAGAAGATTTTACAAAATTAGAAGAAATAATAAACATAGATTTTGAACCTAGAAAATTTGAAAGTAACAATGAAAACTTTATAAATCAATTAGACAATGAAATTAATAGATTATTAAAATTGTGATTTGACGAACGTGTTTTTCTTTGAAAAACATGGATGATGATGAACGAGCGAAGCAAAAAGAATTGTCAGACATTATTTTCGAAGAAAATGATGGATGATGATGAACGAGCATTAGCGAGTGAAAGGGAGGAATATGAGCCATCAAAGCCAATTAGTAAAGAATACTATTATTATTGCTATTGGAAAATTAAGTACACAAATATTATCATATTTAATGTTACCATTTTACACAAAACATGTGTCAACAAGTGAATTTGGTACATTTGACTTTATTTGTACCGTCTCATTATTTCTATGTCCTATAATAACTCTTTTAATGGAAGAGTCAATGTTTAGATTTTTAATAGATGCAGAAACAAAAGCACAAAAGAAAAAGATAATTAGCCAAACTATCATATACACAATAATTGGAACTCTGGTGTTTATACCAATTGCAGCTATTGTATTAAATATATGTACTGAATATTCACCACTTTTGATTTTTGCTTTCATAGCATTTGTTGTATCAAATATTGCAATAGCTTTGAGTAACTCATTAGCTAGAGGACTTAGTCAAATAAAGATGTATTCAGTATCTAATTTTATATTAGGTGCTTTAACAATAGTTTTCACATTAATAGTTATATTTACAAAACCAGATGCAGTAGGATTATTATTTGCAAACTTGATTGCTAATTTTGTAGTTGCATTTTACATTTTTAAGAAATTAAAATTAACAAGATATATTGGAAAATACAACAATAGTTTAATGAAAAAGATGGTAAAGTATTCGATTCCACTTGTACCTAACAGCATTTCATGGTCAATAATAAATATGTCAGATAGAATAATACTTACCAATTTAGTAAATCCTGAGGCAAATGGTATATATGCAATGGCTAATAGATTTCCTAATATTATAAATGTATTATATGGATATTTTTATACAGCATGGAAAGAAACAGCATCAAAAATAATAAAAGAAAAGAACAAAGAAAAATTTTATAATAGTATTTATCATGATATGAAGAGAATACTATATTCAATAACAATATGTTTAATTTCAGCAATGCCATTTGCATTTCCATTATTTATTAAAGGAGATTATGGAGATGCATATGTATATATTCCAATAATAATAATAGCAACATATTACTCTAATTTATCAAGTTTCTATGGAGGAATATTTAGTGCATATAAAGATACGAAAATAATGGGAACAACAACATTTGTAGCAGCAGCTATAAACTTAATAGTGGACATAATGCTTGTAGAGAAATATGGAATATATGCAGCTTGCTTTTCAACTTTAATAGCAGATTTGATAGTATATTTTTATAGAAAAATAAAATTAAAAAAATATATGAAGATTAAAGAAGTAAAATTTCTCGGACCAATTTTAATTTTAACACTTGTGTGCATAGTGTATTATACAAAGTACTTTATAGAAATGCAAGATATAGTATACTTATTAATAAATGCAGTAGCACTGCTAATTTCAATAGCATACAGTATAGCAATTAATTATAAATATTTACAAAGTATAATTATAAAAATAAGAGAAAAAGTAAATACCAGGAAAACAACTGATTCTAATTGACACAAAGACTAGACTAAAGAAAGCCTATTATTAATAAAATACTAGATTGAAGAAAATTAATTTTAATTAGTAATTAAAAAATCTATACTAAGGAAGGGAAGTATATGGAGGAAGAAAAAAAGCAATATATATTTATGTATCCTTTATGGAGAATATTTGCATATTTCATAATATATAGTATATGTGGTTTTATAATAGAAACAGCATTTGGACTCGTTACAAAAGGGATTATAGAAAGCAGACAAAGTATGCTTTATGGACCATTTTGTAATATTTATGGACTAGGTGCAGTTTTCTTATTATGTATACCAAGTGAAAACAAAAAGAATTGGCAAGTATTTGTATCAGGATGCGTCATAGGTTCATTAGTTGAATATATTATTAGTTGGGGAGGCGAAGCCTTATACAATGTTAAATGGTGGGACTATTCAAACATAGCTTTTAATCTAAATGGTAGAATTTGTATAGCTTATTCAGTTATATGGGGTGGACTTACAATAGCATTGAAAAAATATATAAATCCAATAATTGACAAATATTTAGATAAATGTATAGAAAAAATAAAACTAAAAAACTTTAAAGTGATTATAACAATAGTTATTTGTTTAATGATTGTAGATCAAATAATTAGCTCATTTGCTATGAAGATGTTTTATGCAAGAATAATAAATAATAATGATATACAAAATGTTGTAGGAGCTGAAAATTATACACATTACTTTGAGTTATATCAAAATGACGAAAAAATAAAAAACATAGTAGATAAATTTTTTAATGATGAAAAAATGCTAAAAACATTTCCTAATTTAAAATTAACACTTGAAGATGGAACTATTATATTAGTAAGTGACATATTAAAAGATATTAAACCATATTATATAAAAGTATTTGAACCACATCAATTTAAAAAAATTGAATTTAACGCAAGTAAATAAGATTTTCCAAACAAAGTTTTTAATGAAAATCATAGAGTATAATAAACAAAATGAGCGAAGGGAGAACATATTAAATGAAATATTTTGGAACAGATGGAATTAGAAGAATAGCAAATACAGAACTTACACCATCCTTAGTATATAGAGTTGCAAAAGCGGGAGCATATGTACTTGCAAAGCATTCTAATAAAACACCTACAATTTTAATAGGAAGAGACACACGTCTTTCAGGAACATTAATAGAAAGTGCAATGACAGCAGGATTTTTAAGTTATGGTGCAAATGTAAAATTAGTAGGAGTAATTCCAACACCTGGAATTGCATATTTAACAAAAAAATTAAAAGCTGATGCAAGCGTTGTAATATCAGCATCACACAATACATATGACTTTAATGGTATAAAATTCTTTAGTAATAAGGGAACAAAGATACCAGACTCTCTTGAAGAAGAGATTGAAGAAGTATTAGAATCAGGAAAGCTTGACGAATTAAATGCAGAAAGTAGCAAAATAGGAGTGTCAGAAATTAGAGAAGATTTACTTGATGAATATTTATACTTTTTTAGAAAGAATTTTGAAGATGAATTTGAAAGTCTAGAAAAATCAAATTTCACAGTTGCAATTGATACTGCAAATGGAGCAACATCAGTAATTGCTGACAAAGTATATACAGCTCTTGGTATTAAACATTACATAATTAATAATACACCTAATGGAGTAAACATAAATGCAGACTGTGGCTCAACTCATCTAGACATGCTTAAAAAATTTGTTACAGCAAACAAATGTGATTTAGGAATTGCTTATGATGGGGATGGAGATAGATGTTTAGCAGTTGATGAAAATGGAAATGAAATTGATGGGGATATATTAATGGCTATAATATCTAATTATTTGAAAGAAAATAATAAACTTTCAAAAGATACTTTAGTTGCAACAGTAATGAGCAACTTAGGACTTAAAAAATTCTGTAAGGAAAATAAAATTGAATTTGTTGAAACAAAAGTTGGGGATAGATATGTTTTAGAAAATATGCTTGAAAATGGATATAACATTGGTGGAGAACAATCAGGTCATATTATATTTATAGACTATAATCCAACAGGAGATGGTATACTTACATCATTAATGCTAATAAGAGTAATACTTGAAAAAGCGAAAAAAGTGTCAGAACTTGCAAAAGTAATTAAGATATATCCTCAAGTATTAATAAATGCAAAAGTAAAATCTGAAAAGAAATATGACTATGACAAAGACCCTGAAATACTAGAAAGAATAGAAGTTCTTAATAATGAATTTAAGGATAATGGAAGAGTACTTATTAGAGCATCAGGAACTGAGCCTTTAGTACGTGTTATGATTGAAGGAGAAGACCAAGAATATATTAGTAAAAAGGCAAAAGAGCTAGCTGAGTTTATTGAGAAAAAGCTTAGTTAATAAAAAATGTAACAATAATGTAACACAAATTTAACATAAAAAATATTGAAAAATATTGAATTATAATGTATCATAATAATGAACAATAACAAAGGAGGAAAAAGATATGCCACTAATCGATTTTACACAACCATATTATTTAATTGCAGCAGTTGTAGTATTTGTACTATGCATATATCTAGGAAGAAACCAAAAGACAAATACAGTACCATGCTTAATGTTACTTGTATTTCTAGCAATAATAGCTGGACACACAATTGAACTAACTAGTGCATTAAGTGCAAATTTCGTTTCAACTCTAGCAAAAAATATTATAATTGATGAAGCATTTATATTTGCATCATTCCTATCATTCCTATGGTTAGACAAAATTCAAATTGACTCTAACAAAAAGAAAAAAGGAAAGAAAAAAGCTGAACCAACAATAAAAGACGGATTAGACTTTTTATGGAAAAAGGTTTAATGTGCAAATTTTAAATAAAAAATCATTTATAAGCTTATAATGGTATAAAAATATGTTAATAGAAAACTGTTAACATATTTTTTATATTTAAAATTAAACAATAGATAATAAAATCAGTTCAAATTGAATTGATTTTATTTTTTTGTAGTGATATAATAAGCTTGCAAAATACATAATAATTGAATTTTGGAAAATAATATTATTATGCAAAGCTAGAAAAAGAAAATGGAATAATTTTTTTAGTAGAAAAACTAAAAAAATTACGATGAAACTTTAGTAAAGCGAAATGGAGGTAATAATATGGCAAATAAGAGAAAAGTTGTTCTTGTAGGAACAGGTTTTGTGGGAATGAGCATGGCGTATGCACTTGAAAACCAAGGAGGAATTAATGAACTAGTTTTAATCGATGTTTTAAAAGATAAGGCAGAGGGCGAAGCTATGGATTTATCCCATGGATTAGCGTATGCTCCAGGAAGAATGGATATAAAAGCAACAACAGATTACAATGAATGCAAAAATGCTGATATAGTTGTTATAACAGCAGGAATAGCACAAAAACAAGGAGGTCAGACACGTTTAGAACTATGTCAAACAAATACAAAAATAGTAAAAGAAATTACAGAAAACGTTGTAAATTCTGGATTTAATGGAATATTTGTAATTGCAACAAACCCAGTTGATATAATGACATATGTTGTACAAAGAGTATCAAAATTCCCAACTGAAAAAGTTATAGGATCAGGAACAGTACTTGATACAGCAAGACTTCGTTATTTACTTGGAGAAAAATTACAAGTATCCCCTAAAAATGTTCACACATATTTAATGGGAGAACATGGAGATTCATCATTTGTTGCATGGTCACATAGCTCAATTGGTGTAAAACCACTTAAAGCAATATTAAAAGAGAGAGGAAAGAGCGAAAAAATTCTTGATGAACTATATACTGAAGTACAACAATCAGCATATCAAATTATTGAAAAAAAGAAAGCTACTTATTATGGAATTGGTCTAGCACTTGCTAAATTAATAAAAACAATATTAAATGATGAAAAAGCAATTTTAACTGTATCAACATACCTTAATGGAGAATACGGACATGAGGGAATATATATGGGAATTCCAGCAATCATTACAAATAAAGGTGTTAGGGAGATACTTAATCTAGAGTTAAATGAAGAGGAAATGGAAAAATTAGATAATAGCTATAAAGTATTAAAAGGAATGATTGATGACATAGAGGATATTATAAAATAATTAATTATCATAATATATTTATTTTATTAATGGTTCCATTAAACCATAAGTTTACATATATTTTTAATTAATGGAGAAAGAGGAAAAATATGTTAGTAACATCTACAGAAATGTTTAAAAAATCAATGGAAGAAAAATTCGCAATAGGAGCATTTAACATTAATAATATGGAATTTGTTCAAGCAATACTTGACGCAGCAGCTGAGGAAAATTCACCAGTAATATTACAGACATCTGCAAGTGCAATAAAATATGCACGTATACCATATTTAAGAAAAATGATAGAGGCAGGACTTGAAGAACACGACATACCAGTTGTATTACATTTAGACCATGGCCCAGATTTTGAAACATGTAAAATGTGTGTTGATAATGGCTACACATCAGTTATGTTTGATGGTTCAAAATATGACTTTGAAGAAAATATTAGATTGACAAAAGAAGTTGTTGATTATGCACATTCAAAAGGTGTAGTAGTTGAAGCAGAGCTTGGAAAATTAGCAGGAGTTGAAGATGATGTAAATGTTTCAGATAGTGACGCAATGTACACAGACCCAGAACAAGCAAAAGAATTTGTAGAAAGAACGGGATGCGATTCACTTGCAATAGCAATAGGAACAAGTCATGGAGCATATAAATTTAAAGGAGAAGCAAAATTACGTTTTGATATATTAGAAAAAATAAAAGCTCTAATTCCTAACACACCAATAGTTTTACATGGGGCATCAACTGTTATTCAAGAATATGTTGAGATGTGTAATAAATATGGTGGAAATATGCCAGGTGCAAAAGGCGTTCCAGATGAAATGTTACATGAAGCAAGTTTAAGAGGTGTATCAAAAATAAATGTTGATACTGATTTACGTTTGGCAATGACTGGTGGAATTAGAAAAGTATTTACAGAAAATCCAGAAGTATTTGACCCTAGAAAGTATATGGGCGTTGGAAGAGATTATATCAAGGATACTGTTAAGCATAAGATGAAGGACGTATTTGGATGCAGTAATAAAGCATAGTTAAAAAATAACAAAAAGGAAATTGTATGAAAGCAGAAAATAAGATAATTGCTAAAAATCCTACTGCATATCATAATTATGAAATTATTGACAAGATTGAAGCAGGAATTGTACTGTATGGAACAGAAATAAAATCAATAAGAAATGGTAAAGTTAATTTAAAAGATAGTTATGCAAGCATAGAGAATAATAGAGAAATATATGTATATTCAATGCATATTAGTCCATATGAAAATGGAAATATTTACAATAAAGATCCACTTCGTCCTAAAAAGCTATTATTAAATAGAAGAGAAATTAACAAACTTATTGGTTTAACCTCGCAAAAAGGCTATACCTTAGTTCCTATAAGTTTATATTTTAAAGGTAATTTTGTAAAAATGCAGTTAGGAATTGGAAAAGGAAAAAAACTTTTTGACAAACGTGAAGATTTGAAAAAAAGAGAAGACGAAAGAAAAATGGAGAGATACATGAAACAATAAGATTATTAAAATAAAATAATTGGAAAAAATTTCAAAATACATTAATAAAATTAGAGAAGTTAGAAAACGAATGTACAAAAAGATGTTAATGTATTGGAAAAATCAAACTGAATAAATTATGTTTTTCTAATCATACTATTTAGTATAAAACATAGAATTATAATATGATTTATAAACTTTGCTAAAAAACAATTATAATATTAAATTGTACTTTTAATAGTGTAATTTAATATTTGAAGAATATAATTGTAAAGGCAAGAAAGGAGAAACATAATGAAGAAAATTATTCCAATTATTTTATTTTTCATAGTTGCTATTTTTACAACAACTGTTATGGCATCAAGTGTTAATGCTAGTGGAAACAATGTAGCTCACAATGCAGCAAATGATGTAGCAACTGGTGCAGAGGCTGTAAAAAATACAGCTGAAAACGTTGTTAGAGGAACTGGAAATGTTGTTGAAGGTGCAGGAAATGCAATTAGCCAAGGTGCTGAAAGAGCTGTTGAAGGAGCTGCAAATGTAGTCGAAAAAGCAGGAAATGGACTTGGAAATGCTGGAAGAACAATAGCCAATGGAACAGACAATGCTGTTAGAACAACTAACGATGCAGCTCAAATTAATGGAGCTAGTGCAAATTCATTTTTAGGATTAAGTAGAACAGTATGGGTATGGATAATAATTATTGTTCTTGGAGCAATTCTAATTATACTTTTAACTAAATATATGAAAGATAAAGAAGATTCAAATCATTAAAATTAATAATACTAACATTGAAAATATTATAAAGAAATAAGATTATGAAGAGAATTTGCGTTACTGAAATTTGAAAATGAAAACTATATCAAGTAAAATCTACATTATGAACCTATAAGTTAGTAATGTAGATTTTTATTTAATAAAAAATTTCAATAATATATAGACATTTTAATTCTGTTGATATAAAATAATAAAAGAAAAAATATAAGAGGAAAACAAATGAAAGAAAAAATTATATCAATATGTAAAATAATATTTTCAGTAGTATTAATGTTAATAATAATTCAAATAAATATGCCTACATTTGCAGATGTAGGTAGCTTTGAAGATTATAGTTCAGGCTCAGACTGGAGTTCTTCAAGTTCGGACTGGGGGTCTTCAAGCTCAAGCTCAAGTTATGATTATGGTTCATCAAGTAGTGGAAGTTACAGTGGAAATCCAATTCCTTCATTGGTATACGTTTTAGTATTGATAGTTGTAGGAGTTATAATTGGAGAATTAGGATACAAGGACAAAAATAGAAAGAGAAATAAAAACTTAGAATACTACAAGGATGCAAAACCTAAAGTAACTTATGATAATCAAGGAGTAGTAGCAAGAATTAGAAGTATTGATCCAAACTTTAGCAAAACAAAATTTGAAAGTTTTGTAAAAGAAACATTTATAAAATTACAAAACGCATGGACTGATAGAGATTGGGAAAAGATTAGACCATTTGAAACACGAGAATTGTTTGCACAACATAAAACACAACTAGATGGATATATTAAAAATAATCAAATAAATGTAATGGACAGAATATGTGTAAATGATATGAACTTAATTAGCTTTACTAGAGAAGGTGAAAAAGATGTAGTAGTACTTGACTTAGATACAAGAATGGCTGACTATATAATAGATGCAACAACAAAACAAGTAATAAAAGGTAATAAAGAAAAAGAATATTATCATACTTATACATTAACATTTACAAGAAAAGCAGGAAATGTAACACAGACTGGAAGTACAGATTTAAAAACAACAAACTGTCCAAACTGTGGTGCGCCTACAACAATTACATCTTCAGGAAGATGCGAATATTGCAACAGTATAATTACAACAGAAGATCATGGATGGGTATTAGCAAATTTGAAAAGAAGAAGTTAATTATTGAAATTAGAATAGTTAAAAAGTTTTAGGATAACTTAAAAAAATAAGAAAAATAAAGAAAGAGTATGTTATTAAACATATTTATGAGGAGAAAGATTATGGGATTATTTAAAGCAGCAAAAGATGCAGTAGGAAGTACATTTGGAGATCAATGGAAAGAGGCAATTCGTTGTGATGACATGACAGATGATATGTTAATGGTAAGAAAAACAACACCAACAGGAGTTATAACAAATGGAAGTGTAATAGTAGTTGCGCCAGGACAATGTGCAATTATATATGACAATGGTAGAGTTATAGACGCATCAGCAGAAGAAGGTATATATCAATTTGATTCGTCTTCATCACCATCTTTCTTTGCAGGACAATTTAAAGACACATTTAAGGAAATGTGGGAAAGATTTACTTTTAATGGAGAAACATCAAAACAACAAGCTGTATTTTTCTTCAATATTAAAGAAATAATGGGAAACAAATTTGGAACGGCTACACCAATACCATTTCAAGATTGGTCACATGCAATACCAAATAGAATGACAAACACTATATCACCAATGAGTGTGAAAATTCGTTGTTATGGAACATATACATTCAAGATGTATAATCCTGCGATATTTATGTCAGAGCTTGCAGGAACAGTTGATATTTACTTTAAGAAAAATGTTGAAGAACAAATGAGAAGTGAAGTATTAGCTGCGTTCCAAAATATTTTAAATGAACTTGGAAATTCAAATCATAAAGTACCAGTATTAGAAATGCCAAGCCAAACTGATGAGATAAAAGAAATGATGGATAAGGCTGTATATGACGAAGCTATACGTAGAAGAGGATTACGTTTAGTAAGTTTCTCAGTAGAATCTGTTACACTAGATGACGAGTCAGAAGATAAAATAAATAATTATGAATTTAGTTCAAATACATATATGCAACAAGGAAGAATGACAGAAGCATATGCTAATGCAATTGAAAATGCTGCAAAAAATACAGCAGGTGTTGGCAACGGATTTATGGGAATAGGAATTGCTAATATGTCAACAGGTGGAATGATGGGAGCAAATAATACAAACGTTATGCAAGATTTTAATGCACAATCAAGCACACAAACTTATGACCCTTATGCAACTCAACAACCAGCTGCTACACAACCACCAGTACAAGGAACTGTTACACAATCAGAACCAACACAAGAAACAGATATACAACAACCTCAAATTCAAGAGCCAGCAGTTCAACAATCATTTACTGAGCAACAACCAATTCAAGAGCCAACGATTCAGCAAGTACAACAAGCTCCAGTACAACCTGTAACAATGCAAGAGGAGTCAGTAGCACCAAAAATAGAACAACCTATACAAGAAAATACTCCAGTTCAAAATAAAGAACCAATTCAGCAGGAAACTATCCAACAAGAAACTACTCAATTTACACCAGTACAAGAGCAAGTACAATCTAATAATAATTCAGCAAGTAATGTGAATGGAAATGTTAAAGTGTGTATGAGATGTGGAAATATAAATACGGCAGATTCACTATTCTGTAATAAATGCGGAAATCAATTATAATATAATAAAAACTATCATTTAGGATAAAACTGAATGGTAGTTTTTTTATATAATCAGAAACAGGAATAACCCTAATTGCAACAGCACTTAGTTGTGTATATGTTGTAACAGGATATGGATCAAATGGAAGTCAAGATACAGATACGCATTGCACATATAGAGTGGTTGCTGTATCAGCTACAAAGACAACTAGCATGTAAAATTTGAGTAAATATAAAATGATTAATAAAGCAAAAGAACGATTAGATAAAACTAATCGTTCTTAAAAAATATTATAAAATTAATTACCCTCTAAGTCTAATCAGAATTGCGATAGCAAGTAAAATTAAAACAAATCCAACAGCGATTAATAGAACATTCAAAATAATATTAACATTAGTTTTAGATCCAGTTTCATCAATACTATTAACACTCTGAATAACAGTAGAATTAGTTCTAGAAACTGAATTAGAAACATTATCATCTATAACAATATTAGTGGTGGTATTAGTATTAATATTATTTGCGCTAGTAGCAAAAATATTAGAATTAATAAACAAAACACCTACAATAATCAAAAATATACTTAATCCTTTTGTCATAAATTACCTCCTAATAATCAATACAATTATAATATTTTATATGCAAAAAGTCTAGTAATTTTTAAAATTTATAATATGACATTTTTGTTATATTATTGAAATATTTGCAGAAACATTGTATAATCTAACCATACAAGAGCGGGGAAATTTTCGAAAGAACATAAATTAATGAAATAATTATAAAATTAAGAACAAAGAGGACATATTCATATGATAGATTTTTAGGACCACAAATGATATAAATTACTAGTATTGGAGGAATAGAAATAAAAAATGAAGCAAAAAATAAAAGAATTATTAACATTAGAAAATATAATGTGTATGTTGATAATATTATGTCCGATATTTGATATAGCTAGTTTTACATTTAGAAACTATTTTAAAACAAATATATCAGTAACAACAATAATACGTCCAATAATTCCACTAATGGTAGCAATATACATATTAATAAAATCAAACAATAAAGAACGTCTTAAGCTAATAGCAATAGGAGCAGTATATCTAATATATGGAATAATACATTTAAAAATAATGAAAAGCCTATCAACTGAAAGTTCTTATGGAAGTGTGAACAATGAATTTCAATATATCTGTAACTTTACATTTTTAATAATTTACTTAATAATATTTAGCTACACATTTTTATTCAAAGATAATACAAAAAACAACACAAACAAAATAAATTTAAGTAAAGAAAAATTAACAAATACAACTGATACAAATTTAAATAAAGAAAAATCATATAATACACATACAGCAAAGCTTGAAAAGTCAATAACAATAATGCTTTTAATATACATAGTATCAATATACATATCAATATTTACAAACACATCTTCATATACATACACAGAAACAAAAACAGGATTTAAGGGATTAATAGAATCAGGAAACAGCCTAAGTGCAATAATATTATTATCATTGTTTATAGTAATCCAAAATATAAGAAAAATAAAAAAAGAAGATACAAAAAATGAAAAAGTATGGTGTATAATTAGCGTAGTATCATATATTTTAGTTGCAATTTATTTAGTAACAATGTTAGCAACAAGAACAGGGCTTTTTGGAGTTATTATAGTTACATTTATATATGGATTTTTACAAATAATATTTACAAAAAATAAAAAACTAATAATAGCAATGATAGCATTTCTTGGAATTATAGCAGTATTACTTGGAGTATTTGGATCAAACACCATAAAAAGAAGAAAGCAAATGAAGGAAGCACAGAGTACTTTAATAGATAGTTCGACTGGAGAAGTTGGAAATATGACAAAAGATATGCTTGATATAAAAAATAAAATTTTGGACGGAACACTTGAAGATGGATTTATGTCAGAAGCACAAAAACAATCAGTATTAGATTTACATAAATATGCAAAAGAGCATGATATAGCAGGAAATGATTTACGCAAATTACAATTAATATACAATATATATTTAGTAAGAAATCAAAAAATGCCAATAGCAATATTATTCGGCAATGGATATAAAACGAATTACAGGGAAATGGTAATGGAAAATGAACTTGCATCAATGGTACTAAATTTCGGTATTATAGGATTTATATTATATATAGTTCCATTTATTGCAATACTTATATACTCAGTAATACAGGGAATTAGAAATATAAAAAAACTAGATACAAAATATATTATGCTACAAAGTGCACTAGGACTAAGTTTAGTGTTATCATGGGCATCGGGTTATGTATATTTTGCAACTTCAAGTATGGTAGTTATAGTTACAATAAGTGTTTTATTGATAAATGAAACACGAAGATTGAGTAAGGAGGAAATACCTTGAAAAAGATATTATTTGGAATAACAAGTTTGGGTTTAGGTGGAGCTGAAAGAGTACTAGTAGATTTAGCAAATAGACTTTCAAATGAATATGAAATAACAATATTAACAATATATCCAAAAGGCGAACTTGAAAAACAATTAACAGATAAAGTAAAACTTATTAGTTTATATAGTAAACCATTTTCTCAATATAATAAAGTTCAAAAACTTAGTATTTCATTAAGATTATTATTTATAGACAAGCCACCAAAAGGCTATGATACTTATGTTGCATTTTTAGAAGGACCAATAACTAGGCTATTTTCTAAGATTAAGAAGTGCAAAAAAATTGTATGGATACATAATGATATTTCAAAAGTATTTGGAAATAGTTTAAAATCAAAAATAAAAAAGATATTAGACAAAAACATATATAGAAAATATGATAAATTGGTATTTGTAAGTGAAGAAAATAGGCAGGATTTTAACAAATTATATGGAAACTATGACCAAGTAATAATAAGAAATTATCTTGATTTCAACAAAGTTTTAGAAAAAGCAGAAGAAAATGTTAAATTACCTTTTGACAAAAACAACATAAATTTGGTAAGTGTATGTAGATTAGTAGAACAAAAAGCAGTAGATAGATTTATAAAAGTTCATGCTAAATTAGAAAAAGAAGGAATACATAGTCAAGTTTATATAATTGGGGATGGTCCTGAGAGAAAAAAGCTAGAACAAGAAATAAAAGAATTAAAAGAAGAAGATAATTTTTTCTTGCTTGGAGCTAAAGAAAATCCATATCCATATATTAAAAATGCAGATTATTTTTGTTTACTGTCAAATTACGAAGGGTATGGAATGGTATTAGATGAAGCAAAAATACTTAATAAACTAATAATTATAACAGATACAGCTTCAAAAGAGAGCATAGAAAATTACAAAAATGGAATTATTTTGGAAAATAGTGAAAAAGGTATATATAAAGGATTGAAAAAAACGCTAAATAGTGATATTATTATAACTGATTTTGACGAAAAAGAAAGAATAAAAGAAACAGAGAAATATTATGACAATATAATTTCTAAAGTTAAGTCAATTATTAGCTAAAATATGGCAATAATAAAAGAGGGAATAGTTGAAACAGAATAAAGCAAAATTATGCAAATAACAATTCTGATAAACTAAATGGAAAAGATAAAATGAAAATATCAATATTAACACCAACATACAATAGAGCAAATGACATTGAAAAATTGTATTCGAGTTTAATAGTAAATAATAATTCAAAAGTAAAATTTGAATGGCTTATAATGGACGATGGTTCAGAAGACAAAACAAGACTTCAAGTTGAAAACTTTATGAAACAAAATATTATAGATATAGGATATTACACACAGCAAAATCAAGGAAAAATGTCAGCAATAAATAATTTGATGAAATATGTAACAGGTGATATATGTGTAACTTGTGATTCAGATGATTACTTTGAAGTTGGAGCATTTGATAAAATAGAAAAATATGCAGAAAAATTATTAAATGATGAAACTGTATATGCACTGGCATTTTTAAAGAGAAATGAAAAAGGACAAATAAGTGGAGAAAAGTTTTCGGAAAATTTGCATAGAACAGATATGTTTAGTTTGTATTTTAGAGAACAAATGACAGGAGAAAAAATATTAGTATTTAAAACACAGATAAGAAAGAAATTTAAACATGAATTAGAAGCAGATGAAAAATTTGTTACTGAATCTAGACTATATCACAAAATGGACTTAGATTATGACATATTAGGAATTAATGAAGTACTTCAAATTGGTGATTATAAAGATGATGGATATACACGAAACATAGATAAGATATTTGTAGAAAATCCAAAAGGATATTATTCATATTTTAAAGAAATATTAGAGATGGACTTAAAATGTGTATCCTTATCAAAAAAAATATATGTGTACAAGCATTACATACTATTTGCCTATCTTTCAAAAGCAGATAGACCAATAAGTAATGTATGTGGAATGCGAAATAAGATTATAATTGCATTGTTATGGATACCACGGAAAAATAAAAACAAAAAGGCGTTATAAGATTGTAAATAACAAAGAGCAAAGGGAAGATTAAAAGAATTGTCAAATTCAATTTTTAAAAGAGAAATCTTTAATGATGAGCAAACAAAGTGAGCGAAAGAGAGGAAACTAGATGGCAAAAAAAGATTCTGATAGAATAATAGTTGAACATGTTTATAAAAATTTTGATGTATACTATGACAAAGCAAATAGCGTAAAGGAAAAGCTATTGTTTTGGAAAAGAAATAGAAAAGAGACAAGGCAAGTATTAAAAGATATTAATGTAACTATAAAAAATGGAGAAGCAGTTGCATTAATTGGGGTAAATGGAAGTGGAAAATCAACATTATTAAAACTTATGACTAAAATTATTTATCCCAACAAGGGAAAAATAACTACTAATGGAAAGTTAACATCACTGCTAGAACTTGGAGCAGGTTTTCACCCAGACTTTTCAGGAAGAGAAAATATCTATTTTAATGCTTCCATTTTTGGATTAACTAGAAAAGAAATAGACTCAAGACTAGAACAAATAATTGAATTCTCAGAGTTAGAAGAATTTATAGATAACCCTGTAAGAACCTATTCTTCAGGAATGTATATGCGTCTTGCATTTGCAGTTGCGATAAATGTTGATGCTGATATTTTATTAGTAGATGAGATATTATCAGTTGGAGATCAGCATTTTCAAGAAAAATGTATTAACAAGATGAAAGAACTAAAAAAAGAAGGAAAGACAATGGTGTTTGTAACACACAGTTTGTCATCAGCTAGAGAATTATGCGATAGAGCAATATGGCTAAACAATGGAGAGATTCAAATAGATGGTGACACTAATGAAGTAATTGACGAATATTTAAAGCAAACAACATAAAAGATGGCGAATGATAAATAGTCATGCAAAGTTTAAAAAAGATAAATGAAGTAAAGCTAAAAGAATTATTAGACGTGATTTTTCATAGAAAGATTATGGCGAGTAATAAACAAAGTGAAGCGAAAGGGCTAAACAATGAATGTATTTAAAAATTTATATAATTATAGAGAATTAATTAAATCAAGTGTAAAGAAAGATATCGGAGGAAAGTACAAACACTCATTTTTAGGAGTGTTATGGTCATTTATAAACCCACTATTACAAATAGCTGTATATGCAATTATATTTCCACTAATTATGAGAAATGATATACCAAATTATACAGTGTTTATGGTTTGCGGACTTATACCATGGAATTTTTTTGCAACAGTAATAAATAGAACATCATTCACAATGGTTGAAAACCGGAAATATAATTAAAAAAGTCTATTTTCCAAGAGAAATATTGCCTTTCTCAGTTGTAACAAGTGAGACAGTAAATTTTTTAATATCAACAATAATTATAATATGTTTTACACTAGCTTATGGAATGGGGCTAACACCATATATATTATTATATCCAATTGTTCTTGCTGTACAATATGTATTACTTATAGGAATATCATTGATTGTATCAAGTGTAACAGTATATTTTAGAGACTTACAACACTTTATAGGAGTATTTTTACAATTACTTTTCTATGCAACTCCAATAGTATATTCACTAGAAACAATACCAGAAAATTTTAGATGGATATTAAAAATAAATCCAATGACTTATATAATTGAGGGATATAGAAATATATTCTATGACCAACAAATGCCAGATTTAAAAATGATAGGAGTAATTTTAATAATAGGAATTGCATTATGTATAGTTGGATATCTAATATTTAATAAATTGCAGAAGAAATTTGCAGAAGAATTGTAAAAGCAAAATTAGATTTTATACATAGAAAGGGAATATAAATGAAAGAGAATAAAATAGCTAAAATACTCAAAGATAACAAGTTGTATATATTTCTATTAATTACAATGACATTTCTTGGTATATTCATAAAAATGAATTATGCTACTGATACATATTCAGTAATTAGCGACATTCCACGAGCCAGATTTAACCATTTTATGTTATCAGGAAGATTTGTAACAGCAATATGGTATGGAATAATGTGTGTACTAAAATGCAGTCCAGACATGATGTCATTAATTTCATACATAATAGCAATAATTACAACAACTCTTGCATTATATAAACTATATAATATCATTTCAAAAGATGTTAAAAATAGTGCACTAGCAATATTAATAAGTATCATTATTATAATAAATCCATTTTCAATAGAATTATTTATGTATATTGAAAGAGGAATAATGATGCTTGCAATTCTAATGTGTATATGTGCATTAGAATGTTTTGTAAAATTCTTAGAAGGTGAGAACAAAAAGAAACAAATTTTATTAGCGATTATATTTATGATAATTGCAACCTTTAGTTATCAAGGTGTAGTTGCATTATTTGTAGCATTATCAGCAGTATACATAATAAAATATTCAAGCAATTTTAAAGAATTTATAATTAATAATATAGTAATGTTTATGTGCTATGGAATACCAGCAGTACTAAACTTAGGAATAGTAAGAATATTCTTTTCAAATGACAGAGTAAGTGGAAATATTATAATTACTGAAAGCATAAAAAAGATATTATCAGGAAGTGCAAAAATGCTTAATACTTATAGCATACTTCCAAATAGATTTTTTGAAATACTAATATTAGTTACATTAGTACTTGTGCTTATTAGTATAATAGTAAAAAATACAAAAATAACAGTTAAAATTATAAAGATATTATCATTAATATATGTAACAGCAATTACATTATGCATAACAGTTTTACCAGTAGCAATGCAAGATACAGCATCAATATGGTTTGTTGCAAGGTCAACATATACTTTTGCTTCAATACTGGGAATAATAATATTATTTATAGCTTTAGAAAAATTAGAAAACATACAATTACAAAAAGTATTAAACATAGCAATGATAGCAATCACTGTAATTTTACTTATTGTTCAATATAAAAGATTTAATACAATAGAATTAGATTTTTATAATAAATGTTATATGGAAAAAAGTAATTCCATTGAGATAGGAAAAATGATTGAATCATATGAAAAAGCAATGGGAATAAAAGTTGAAAATATAAGTATATACAAAGATAAAAATCCACAATACACATATAATGGATTATTTGCAGTAGGAGATTTTAACATAATGGGGTTTGCAACAGACTGGTCTGATGCAAATATGATAAATTATTTTAATAATTTGAAACTAAAAAAAGTAGAAAATAATGCTGAAATACAAGAATATTTTAGCGATAAGGATTGGGACAGTTTTAATGAAGCAGAAGTTATATTTGAAGGTAATACTATTCACTTTTGTAGATTCTAGAAAAGAGCAACTAAAATTAACATAACAAAATAACTAATTTTTGCAAAATAAAATGCAATTATAAAATTAATAAAAGGAGCAGAATAGATGAAATTTAATTTTGAAAAAGAACCGGGAAAAGTGCTAAAAAAGGTAGATTATAACTATGATAAAAAATTAATATCTGTTATAATTCCATTTTATAATGATACAAAATATACAGAACAATCGGTTAGATCTGTATTAAATCAAACTTATCCTTGCTTTGAATTACTAATTATAGATGATGGTTCAACTGATAAGAAAAGTTTAAAAAAATTAGAAGAAATTAAAAAATTAGATGATAGAATAAAGGTATATCATAAAGAAAATGAAGGACTTGCAGCAACTAGAGACTATGGTGCAAAAAAAGCAAGTAAAGATACAAAATATTTATTTTTCTTAGATAATGATGATTTAATAGAGCCAACATGTTTAGAATGTGCATTATGGACATTAGAAACAAACAATAAGGCTGCATGGACATATACTGATTCTGTAGGATTTGATGCAGATGAGTATACATGGAATAAGTGTTTTAACTCAAGAAAGTTAAAACAACAAAATGATTTAGTAGCTACTGCAATGATAAGAAAAGATGATTTTATAGAGGTAGGTGGGTATGGACTTAGAGAAAAGGCTGTAAATGAAGATTGGAACTTTTGGCTTAAGATGGTTGCAAAAGGTAAGTTCCCAGTTCGTATGAACTTTTATGGATTTTGGTATAGAAGAAAAGGTGCAGATGGAGAGCTTGCAAAATCAAGAGAAAACAAAGATAGAGCAATGGAGATAATTAAAGAAACAGCAAAGACTATAAAAAAAGATGTAGAAGCTATACAATATCCTAGGTTTGAATATAATTGGGATGAGTTAGTAGAAGAATTTGAGCAAATACCAAAATATAAAAGAAAAGAAAATGGAAAAACTAATATATTATTAATAATTCCATGGATGATAATGGGTGGTGCTGATAGATTTAATTTAAGTTTGATAGAAAAACTAGACAAGAAAAAATTTGACATAACAATTATAACCACTGAACCAGCAGTAAATATATATAGACAACAATTTGAAGAATATGCAACAGTATACGATTTAACAACATTTTTAGATAATAAATATTGGACAGCATTTATTAACTATCTAATTTATAAAAATAATATAAATGTAATATTAAATACTAATAGTGAAGCTGGATATTCATTTATTCCATATATAAAAGCAAAACATCCAGAGGTACCGATCATAGATTATGTTCACATGGAAGAATGGTATTACAGAAATGGAGGATATTCAAGAGATTCAAGCGGTGTTTCATCAATGATTGATAAAACACTAACTTGTAATGCAAATAGTGAAAGAATATTAGTTGAACATTTTAAGAGAAATAAGGACGAAGTTCAAACAGTATATATTGGAGTTGATGAAAAGAAATTTGATCCTGAAAATTATGACAGAAAAGCTTTAAGAGAAGAATATGGAATTGAAAATAAATATGTAATTGGATATATATGTAGAATAACTGAACAAAAAAGACCATATTTATTTTTGAGAATTATTGAAGAGCTAAGTAAACAAAGAGATGACTTTGAAGTTATTGTTGCTGGAAATGGAAATATGCTAGCCGAAATAAAGAGCAAAGCAAACAATCTAGGTTTAAGAAATATAATAAAATTTGAAGAAAACGTTGACGAAGTACAAAAGATATATTCAATATGTGATTTAACTTTGAATTGTTCAATAAAAGAAGGACTTGCGTTAACTTCATATGAATCACTTTCAATGGGAATCCCTGTTGTATCATGTGATGTAGGTGGGCAAAAAGAATTAATAAATGAAGATGTAGGAATAATTGTACCATGTATGCAAGATGAAGAGGACATATTAGAATTTGATTATTCTGATGAAGAAGTTAATAATTATGTAGAAGCGGTAAATAAGGTAATTAAAAACTTAAAAACATTAAAAGGTAATTGTAGAAAGAGAATTTTAAAAGGATTTACAATTAACCAAATGCAAAAAAACATGGCTAAGATACTAGAAGATACATCTAAAAATCCAAATAAAGAAAAGATTAAGAATGGTAAAAGTATTAGTAACACAATTGACATTACAAAAGAACTTATAACTAAATACTTTGAAATGGCAGAAATAAAATATGAATGGGAGATAACTGTATATAACAAAGAGTTTGGACTTGGAAGAAATAATTATAAAATAAAAATGCTTAAAGAAAAAATGTGGAAACATAAATGGTACAGAGGATTAATTAAGTTTTTACAAAAAATAGGACTTATAAAGTTAATTAAGAAAAATGAAAAGATAAATAACATAATGAATGATTAAATATAATAGACGATACATTTAAGAAAAAATTATGAAGGGATGAATCATAGCATAGCGAATGGAGGAAGGTAAATGAAAAAAGTTTCAATAATTATACCCGCATATAATGAAGAAGAATCTTTACCATTTTTATATGAAAGAGTTGAAAAAGTTATTAATGGTATTGATAATTATGAATTTGAAATTTTATTTGTAAATGATGGATCAAAAGATAAAACAATTGAATTAATAAAGAAGTACAGAAAAAAGGACAAACGTATTAATTATGTGGATTTTGCACGTAACTTTGGAAAAGAAACTGCAATGATAGCTGGTCTTGACTATGCAACAGGAGACTGTGCCATATTTATGGATGCAGATCTTCAAGATCCACCAGAACTAATTCCTGAAATGATAAAGTATTGGGAAGAAGGCTATGATGATGTGTATGCTCAAAGACGCTCAAGAAAAGGCGAAACATGGCTTAAAAAGTTCACTTCTAAAATGTATTACAAAGTACTTCAAGCACTAACTAGAGTTGAAATTCAAAAAGATACAGGAGATTACAGATTACTTGATAGAAGATGTGTAAATGCTTTAAAGAAAATGAGAGAAACAGGACGTAATTCAAAAAGTATGTTCAGTTGGATTGGATATAAAAAGAAAGCAATTATGTATGATAGAGATCCACGTGTTGCAGGACAAACAAAATGGAATTATGCAAAATTAATTAACTTAGCAATAGATGGTATAACATCATTTACAACATCACCATTACGAATATCGACATTTTTAGCAATACCAACATTTTTAGCATTATTCATATATTTCATATATGTTATTATAAAATGTATACGATTTAGTGTGCCTATAGAAGCCTTCCAAGCTATTATATTACTAGTATTATTTTTCTCAGGAGTACAAATATTATTATTTGGAATTGTTGGAGAATATTTAGGAAGAATATTTAATGAATCTAAAAATAGACCATTATATTTGGTAAATGAATATAATGGAAAAAAAGAAATGAATGATTAATTAAGGGAAGATTAAGCTGAAAGAATTCATATATATGTTTGCTCAATGCGTAGAAGCAATAAAAGAAAGGAATTATAAATGAAAAAAATATCAGTAGTTATACCAATGTATTATGAAGAGCAAGTTGCAGATGAATGTACAAATAGAGTAACAAAGGTTTTAAAAAGTATAAAAGATGAATATGATTATGAAATCATTTATGTAAATGATGGCTCAAAAGATAAAACTTTAGAGATATTAGAAAAGCAAGCGAAAAAAGACAAACATATAAAAGTAATATCATTTTCTCGAAACTTTGGACACCAAGCAGCTGTAACTGCTGGACTAAAATATGTAACAGGTGATGCTATTGTAATAATGGACGCAGACCTTCAGGATCCACCAGAGTTAATTCCTGATATGCTAAAAGAATGGGAAAATGGATATGAAGTAATTTATGGAAAAAGAAAGAAACGTGATGGAGAATCAGCATTTAAATTACTTACTGCAAAAGCATTTTACTCAACAATAAATAAATTATCAGACATTGATATTCCAAAAAACACAGGAGACTTTAGATTAGTTGATAGAAAAGTTGTAGATGTTGTAAATACACTACCAGAGCATAATAAATTTTTAAGAGGATTATTTAGTTGGGTAGGCTTTAATCAATATGCTTATGAGTATGAAAGAAAAGAACGTTTTGCAGGAGAGACTAAATATCCATTAAAGAAAATGCTAAAACTTGCAAGTGATGGGATTATAAGTTTTTCAACAAAGCCACTAAAAATAGTGGGGGGATTTGGTATATTTTCAGTAATAGTTTCAATATTGATTTTAATATATTCAATACTATCTTATGTATTTAAATGGAATAATTTAACAGCAGGGTGGACATCAATGATGTGCACAATGACATTTTTAGGTGGTATGATATTAATATCACTATGGATGATTGGAGAATATATAGCAAGAATTTATGATGAAGCAAAAGATAGACCACAATATATCATAAAAAAGACTATTAATTTATAGAAAATATCTATAGAAATATTAGTAGTTTAGTAAGATTACAAGAGAGAATCTAAGATGCCTTGTAAGAGATTTATAATAAAAAGGGATTAATAATGAAAAAAATAGAAGATAAGATTAGTGATTTTGGAGAATTCGTTGAAAAAAATTATAAAGTATTTTTTGCCATTATATTAGCATTAGCAGTTTTACTAAACACCTATAAACTAGGTGAAGTACCTAGCGGAATTGACTGTGATGAAGCTGGTATGAATATGGATGCATATTATATTGCAAACTATGGGGTAGATAGATTTTGTAAGAAAAACCCAGTATACTTTATAAACTTTGGAGATGGACAAAACGCACTATATACATATTTAAATGCATTTATATTAAAACTATTTAAAGTAAATAATTATTTTACAATGAGACTTCCAGCACTAATACTAAGTATTATAGAAGTAGTTGTGTGCTATTTATTAGTAAAAGAATTTAGAAGTAAAAAAGAAGCATTACTATTTATGCTCTTAGTAACTATATCACCCTGGCATATAATGAAATCAAGGTGGGCACTAGAATCTTATCTTTTATCACCAATGTTATTATTTTCAATATATTTATTAGTGAATGCGATAAAAGCAAACAAACATAAATTGTTAAAGTTTGCAATATCAGGGCTAATATTTGGAATTACGTTATACACATATGCAATTAGTTATATTATAATACCAATATTTCTATTATTAATGTTATTATATTTAATAAGAAAAAAACAAATAAAAATATCACAAATAATAGTTTTTATAGTTCCATTATTTATTTTAGCATTACCATTAATATTAATGCTCATGGTACAACATGGATGGATAGATGAGATAAATTCATTTATAACAATTCCGAAATTGTTATTTTATAGAGGTAGCGATTTAGATATTACAAATATTTTTACAAATTTAAAATCCCTAAAAGAAGTACTCTGGTGTGATACATTAAACTACAATTCACTAGAAGGATATGGAACGCTATACTATTTTGGAACAATAGCAATGATTATAGGAACTCTAATTACTATTATAAAAATGATAAAACAAAGTAATAACGAAAATCAAAATGAAGATATAAAAACTAAAGAATGGAAAATTAAAAAGAAGGAAAATATTAATATAGACCTTGATATAATTATGCTACTAATATTTGCTTCAAATTTGATACTTGCAATATTTACAAAACTTAATGCAAATAGATTAAATGGAATATACATATCAGCAACATACTTTGAATTAGTTACATTAAGATATTTTTATAAAAATATAAAAGTAGTATTTTATGCATTACTAATAGCATATTTGACAGCATTTATGTTATTTATAAAATCATATTTTTTTGATCATGCAGATGAATATAAGCCATTTTGGGACAATGGAGCAGTGGAATTAATGACATATTTAAATAAATTTGAAGGTAAAATGATACATGCTGACAATATTTTATATATTTATAATTTATATGCAAATAAAATACCACCAGAGGAATTTAATAAAAATAAAGTAATAACAGGAGTTAAGGTATCAGGGTATAATAATTATGATGGAAGACCAATAGATATAAATGACTGCAATACTAATGATGTATATGTCACAACTAACCTTGAAAAAGCTAGAGCTATGGTGAAAATATATAAATTTGAGATGGAGATATTTAATAATATGTATTACATTTTATATTAATAAGTAAGAAAAAAGTTAACAAACATAGGAATAATAAATTGACTAACAATTAACACTAGATTTTTAGCTATAGTTATGATATTATATAACAAAATTATTAGGAGGAAATATGTGGGGAGATATTGCAATAGCATTTTTATTAGCATTTGTTACAGCATTTATAGGAACACCATATACAATAAAATTAGCTAGAAAAGTTGGAGCTTTAACTGTTCCAAATAATAGAAACATTAATAATAAACCTATTCCACGAATAGGCGGAATTGCTGTAATTGTAGGATTTATCTTATCAGCAGCATATTTAACAATAACAATGTGTATTGAAAATAAATTAGATTTAAATGATACAGATAACTATAAAATAAAATTACTAGGATTTTTACTAGGAATAATACTTATTAGTATATTTGCCTATTTAGATGATTTGAAAAATCTAAAACCATATATAAAATTAAGTGTACAAGTTATATCTGCAATTATTATATATATAGCAGGGATTAGAATTGATGTAATAAATGGAATTCAGATTCCAGATATAGTAAGCTTTATGCTAACTGTTGGATGGATAGTTGGAATAACAAATGCAATAAACTTAATAGATGGATTAGATGGATTGTCTTCTGGAATAACATTAATATCATGTCTATTTTTACTAATAATATTTACAGCAAATTATTCACCACTAATTTCAATAATATTAGTTACAGCACTAGCAGGTTCAATAGTAGGATTTATGCCATATAATATGCATCCCGCAAAGACTTTTATAGGCGATGTTGGTGCACAATTTTTAGGATTTGCACTCTCAGTAATATCAATACTTGGAGTTGCAAAAACAGTAACTTTATTTGTATTAATTGCACCAATACTTGTATTAGGACTTCCTATTTTTGATACATTATTTGCAATAATTAGAAGAATAGTAAAGGGAAAATCCTTAAAGGCTGTGTTTAGTGCTGATAAAGGACATCTTCATCACAGATTAATGAAAAAAGGATATACACAAAAACAAGCTGTTGCAATTTTATATGCAGCAAGCACAACTTTAGGACTCTTGGCAATTATATTAATAGATGAAGGTATATGGAAATCACTTTCATTCATGCTAATTATATTGGCGATAATAGCATTTGGATATAAAGAAATTAAAAAATACAAGAGAGCTGTTATTAGGGAAAATATTAGGTTGAAACTTGTTAAGAAGGAAGATTTAAAATAATGAGTAACGATTTAACACGTCCAGAAATAAGAAATGAGAATGAAGAAAAGCAGGAAAATATTTTAAGACCTCAGTTTTTAAAAGAATATATAGGACAAAATAAAGTAAAAGAGAACATGAAAGTATACATAGAGTCTGCTAAAAAACGAGGAGAAGCTTTAGACCATGTATTACTTTATGGACCACCAGGACTTGGAAAAACGACACTTGCAAATATAATTGCAAATGAAATGGAGTCAAATATAAAGATTACTTCAGGTCCAGCAATTGAAAAGCCAGGAGATCTAGCTGCACTATTAACAGGACTTTCAGAATTTGATGTTTTATTCATAGATGAAATACATAGAATAAATAAAAATATTGAAGAAATATTATATCCAGCTTTAGAAGATTATATATTAGATATAATAATTGGAAAAGGACCAACTGCAAAATCAATTAGAGTAAATTTACCAAAATTTACATTAATAGGAGCCACGACAAAGGCAGGTTCTTTAACAACACCTCTACGTGACAGATTTGGAATAGTTGAAAGATTAGAACTGTATAATGAAGAAGATTTAACTGCAATTATAAAAAGGTCTGCAAATATTCTTAATATAAAAATAGACGAAGATGCATCAAGAGAGATAGCAAAAAGGTCAAGAAAAACTCCAAGAATAGCGAATAGATTATTAAAAAGAGTTAGAGATTATGCACTTGTTTTAGGAGATGGAGATATAACTATTGAAATAGCAAAAATTGCATTAAATAAACTTGATATTGATGATTTAGGATTAGATGCACTTGATAAAAGATTATTAACTGCACTAATTGTACAATATCGTGGAAGACCTGTAGGAGCTGAAACTTTAGCAATAACACTAGGCGAAGAAGTATCAACTATTGAAGATGTATATGAGCCATATTTAATGCAAATAGGTTTTGTTTCAAGAACAGCAAGAGGAAGAGTTGCAACTCCTAAAGCATATGAACACATGGGATATACATACAGCGAAGAATAAATTGATTAACACAATAACGAATATAAGAAATTATTTAGAGTGCGACATAAAAAGATGACATTAAAGAAGGATAAATGAATGAAGAAAAACAAAGTTTTTGAATATCTATTATATGCCATAATATTAGCTTGTGTATTTACACTAATATTTAGTAGAATACTAGCAAAGCCAGTAAGTAATTTAGATGAACTATGGAATTATAATACAGCAAGACAGATTGCAAATGGATTAATTCCATATAAAGATATAAGTATGATAACAACACCATTACTTCCAACAGTAATTGCTATCATACTTAAATTAACAACGGATGAGCTTATAGTTTTTAGAATTATAACAGCAGTCATTTCAACAAGCTTAATATTTATGACATATTTAATTTTTAAACAAATACTAAAAAACAAATTAACATGTGTTATACTAACAGGATTTATTTTATACATATATTATAAAAATTTTATGTTAGATTATAACTTTGTAGTACTTCTAATTGCATTAATAATAGAATATATAGAATTAAAAAAATTAGAAAAAACACCAATAGTTAATAATAAAAATGAAGTAATTGAAAATATAAAAATCAATAATATAGAAGATGGAAAAATAAAAGATGTTAGCAACAAAAAAGACTTAAATTTTGCAGTTATTAAAGACAATAGATATAATTTTATAATTGGACTTCTTTCTGGGATTGCAATATGTACAAAACAGACATTAGGAGTTTTTGTAGCAATAGGGACATTAATTGCTCCGATGTTATTTGTAAACAACAAAGAAAATTTAAAACAATATATAAAAAATGCCTTAATTAGAATACTAGGTATGCTAATACCAGTAATGGCTTTTGTAATTTTTTTAATTATATCAGGAAGTTTAAAATATTTTATAGATTATGCGATACTAGGAATAAAAACATTTTCAAATTCAATATCATATAAAAGTTTAATCAATAGTAAAGAGAAAATGTTAAAAATCTTTGCGATAATATTGCCAGTTTTTCTAATGTTAATTTTAGTTGCGTTCATTATAAACTCAACTTCAAAGAAAAAGAAAATTCCAATACATATATTAGGAAGATTAGAAATAATGACAGTATATTCAGCTATAATGCTAATAGTGTTATATCCAATAGCAGATAAAACACATTTTTACATTGCAATGCTTCCACTATTTATTGAATGTATATATGTAATTATAGAAATAATAAAAAGCATATATTTTAAGATAAAATACAAATTAAAAGAGAATACAAAACAGAACTTAGAAAATTCAAAACATATTAGAGATAAAATTTCTAAGATAATAGATTTCACAATAAGAGCTTCAATTATTTTAGCAATTGTAGGAGTTGGAGCAAACTATACATACACAGAATTAAATGATTATATTGGAAACAATAACAGAAATAAAAATATTAGACATTATGAAAATATAATAGTTACAGATTATATTGAGAGCAGAATAAATGATGTTAAAGAGTTAATAAAAAGTGCAGAAAGAAAAGAAATAGATGTAATAATACTTGATGCAGAAGCTTCAGTAATAGACATACCATTAGACAGATACCATAAAAATTATGATATGTTTCTAAAAGGCAATATTGGAAAAGATGGAGAAGAAGGAATAATAAAAGATATACAAAATTCAACTAAGTGTATATATCTAACAAAAAAAGATAAAAAGAAATTAAACTGGCAATCACCAAGACAAGCAATAAATTATGTTGAAGAAAATTTAGAAAAACTCGGAGAACTAAATTTATATAATTTATATTATAAGAAATAAGAGGAAAAATAAAATGAAATTATTGTTACATACTTGCTGTGCACCTTGTAGTGTGTATTGCATTGATACTTTAAGAAAAGAGGGAATAGAGCCTGTGCTTTATTGGTACAATCCAAATATTCATCCATATATAGAATATAAAGCAAGACGTGATTGCCTGAAAGAATATGCAAAAAGTATAAATGTACAAGCTATATTTGAAGAAGAATATGGCTTAGATGAATTTTGCAAAAATGTATGTAATAATTTAAAATCAAGATGTGTAAATTATTGCTATCCAGTAAGACTTAGAAAGACATTTGAATATGCAAAGAAGAATGGATATGACACAGTATCAACTACTCTTCTTTATAGTATTTATCAAAATCATGAATTTATTAAATCTTATATGGAAAAGCTTAGTGAAGAATTTGGAATTGCATTTTTATATAGAGATTTTAGAGAAGGTTTTTGGAAAGGACATGAAAAAGCAAAAGAATTAGAGTTATATATGCAAAAATATTGTGGGTGTATATTTTCAGAGGAGGATAGATATCAAAAAAAGATTGATAAAGATATGAATATAAGTAGACATTCAATTATAATAATACAAAATAAAAAGAATGAATATTTACAATATTTTGATAAAGAATGGCAAAGTTATTTGTTTTTAAATTGCAAATTGCCAAATGGAAAAGATAGTAATGCAATAATAAGTAGAATTGAAGATTTATTAAGAATAAGAAAAGATAATATAGAAGTTAAATATTGTGATTCTAGAAAACATAAAAAGTTTTCACAAAGTGCAAAAAAAGAAAAAGAATATATTCATTATTTTTATAAAGTAGAGCTATTAGAAGAATTAGAAAATAATGAGTTTAAAATAAATGGTGTAAATTATAAATGGTTTTCGTACAAAGAATTATTACAAGATAAGAGAATTCAAGAGGTTAATAGTGACATTGTGCAGTTTGTAAAAGAAATATATGTTTAAAAAATATATTTAGATAGATAATAAAAATGGAGTATAAACTTAATTACTTATACAAAAAATATAAATTGTAGAGGTGATTAAAATGTTTATTCCAGAAAAAATATATTATGAAAAAGAAGTTAAAGATTATCAACTAGGAAAGGAATTATTTAAAAAGTATAAAGATGTTCCTAAAATTATAATTGATAATCATAATAATATTGAGGAGATGAGAAAAAAGCAAAATTCAGAATTTCCAAAAATGAAAAGAAATTTAATAATTGCAACAAGAAAAACACATAGGTATACTCCAAATTTTAAAGTCTCAAATTTCTTAGTACCATATACATCTTCAGGATGTATTGCAATGTGTATGTATTGTTATTTAGTATGTAATTATAATAAATGTTCATATTTAAGACTATTTGTTAATAGAGAGCAGATGTTATATAAAATAATAAAAACAGCAAATGATAATGAACAAAACTATGTATTTGAAATTGGAAGTAATAGTGATTTAATATTAGAAAATACGATAACAAATAATTTAGTATGGACAATAGAAAACTTTAAAAATTCTCCAAAAGGAAAACTTACATTTCCCACAAAATTTGATATGGTAGATTCTATTTTAGGACTTGACCACCAAGGTAAGATTATTATAAGAATGAGTGTTAATCCCGAAGAAATAATAAATAAAGTTGAATTTGGAACATCAAGATTAAAACAAAGAATAGAAGCAATTAATAAACTAGTAGAAGCAGACTATAAAGTAGGAATATTAGTTGCACCAATCATTTTTTTAGATAATTGGAAAGAGTTATATGAAGAATTATTTAAAGAGTTAAATGAACTATTAACTAAAAAAGCAAGACAAAAAGTATTTTTTGAATTTATATTTATGACATATAGTTATATTCATAAAATGATAAATGATGAAGCTTTTCCTAATGCAATAGATTTATATAACAAAGAACTTATGAAAGTAAGAGGAAAGGGAAAGTATACTTATAATCAGTTTGTAAGAGAAGAAGGAGAAATATTTTTTAGAGATATGATGAAGATATATTTTCCTAATAATAAAATAGTGTATTTTTCATAAATATAAGATAAGCATATAAAAAAATAATAAAAGGAGGATATTATATGTTAAAAAATGTACAAGTCTTATGCCATAACAGTATAAAGATAAGTAATGAAGAAACAATCTATATTGATCCATTTATAATAGATAAAAATTATAATGATGCTGATATAATATTTATAACACATAGTCATTATGATCACTACTCAGAAGAAGATATAGATAAGGTAATTAAAGAAGATACACTAATTATAATACCAGAAGAATTATATAGCAAACTATTAGAAAAAGGATTTAAAAAAGAAAATATAATTACAGTTAAACCAAATCAAAAATATATAGCAAAAGAAATTAAATTTGAAACGATACCAGCATATAACAAGAATAAACAATTTCATCCTAAGGAAAATGAATGGATAGGTTATATTATAGAATTAAATAATTATAAATATTATATTGCTGGAGACACAGACATAACAGAAGAAAATAAAAAGATAAAATGTGATGTTGCACTTATTCCAGTAGGTGGAACATATACAATGGACTATAAAGAAGCGGCAACACTTATAAACACAATAAAGCCTAAGATAGCAGTACCAACACATTATGGAAGTATAGTTGGAACAAAACAAGATGCAATTAACTTTGTAAATCTTTTAGATAAAGAAATAGATGGAATAATTTTAATGGAATAGTAGCTCCTAAAAAATGAAGAAAGTAAAAATTTATTAAAGAAGTAGTGAAAGGAAAATATATGGACAAAATAAAAGAATTAATGAAAAAAGTATTGACTAAGGAAGTAATCCTGTATATAGTGTTTGGAGTAACAACAACACTTATAAATTTGATATCATTTTATATAATGAATACTATTTTAAAATGGAATGAAAATGTATCAAATTTTATAGCGATTGTACTTGCAGTACTTGTTGCATATATAACAAATAAAGATTTAGTATTTCATTCAGAAGCAAAAACAGTAAAAGAAAAGTTTATAGAATTTTGGAAATTTGTATTAGGAAGAGCAGTAACAATGTGCATAGAATTTGGAGGAGGATTTATATTATTTAAATTACCAATTCCTAATATTATAACAAAATTAATATTAAATGTAATTGTTATAATATTAAACTTTTTTATAAGTAAATTATTTGCATTTAGAAAGAAGAAGTAACAAAGTTAGAAGAATTACCAAATGTGTTTTTTAGAGAAAAACATGGAGGAGATGAGTGAACAAAGCCAAACGAATTGTTATACGTAATTTAGAAAAATTACGTATAACGATGAACGAGCGTTAGCGAGTGAAAGGAAATAAGAAAATGAAAATTGCAATAATTGGAGCTGGTTATAGCGGAATGAGTATAGCAAAAGAACTTGCAAAAGATAATGAAATAGTCATGTTTGAAAAAGAAAAAGAAGTTGGAGGAATGGTATCAACTTTTGAAGTAGCAAATACAAGACTAGAAAAATATTACAGACACATTTTTAAAAGTGATAAAGAAGTAATTGAGCTAGTTGAAGATTTAAAATTAAGTGATAAACTTATTTGGCCTGCAACAAAAATGGGGTATTTAGTAAATAAAAAAATGTATGCTTGGGGAACTCCAATATCATTATTACAATTCAAAGAGCTAAACTTCATTGAGAAGATGCGCTTTGGATTTAATGTTGTACACTTAAAGCTAATTAATGATTATAAGAAATTAGAAAAATGTACAGCAGAAGAATGGTTTACAAAAAGAATAGGAAATAATATTTATTCAAAAATTTGGGAACCATTATTGATATCAAAGTTTGGAGACAAGAAGAAGGATATTAGTATGGCGTGGATGTGGGGAAAGATAAAACTTAGAAGCACATCAAGTAGTATGGAAGGCGAAAACTTAGGATATATTGAAGGAAGCTATCAAGCATTAACAGATGCATTATATAAATATTTATTAGATAAAAAAGTAAAAATAGAATTAGAAACTCCAATAGAAAAAATAGAAAAAGAAAAAGACAAATATAAAATAGTAGCAAAAGGAAATACTTATGAAGGTTTTGATATAGTAGTTTCGACAGTTAATTATGAGCAATCATATAAATTACTTAAGAAATATGTTACAAAAGAAGAAAAAGAAAAAATGCAAGCAGTAGAATATACAGCTGCAAGAACAATGGTAATGGTTACAGATAAAAGTTTTGGACCATACTACTGGCTAAATATTGGTGATAATGATATACCATTTGGTGGAATAATAGAACACACAAACTTTATAAAAGAAGAAAAGTACGAAAATAAACATATAATTTATATTTCAAATTATATGAGTAAGGAAAATAAACTATATTCATATTCAAAAGAAGAATTATTTAATGAATATATGAAACATTTAACAAAAATAAATAAAGATTTTAAAAAGAAAAATGTAAAAGAGTATTATGTATTTGATGAAGAATATGCACAACCAATTATAGAATGTAATTATTCAGAAAATATAATGGAACATAAACTTGAAAAAGAAAATATATATTTATGTACAATGCCTCAAATTTATCCAGAAGATAGAGGAATGAACTATGCAATAAAATTAGGAAAAACAATAAGTGAAGAAATAAAAGAAAATAGTTAAGATATAAGGCTATAGAAAAAGGTGATGACAGTATTAAATAACATAAATTTAAGTATAATAAAGGAGTAATAATTTTATGGGAAAAGGTGTAATTATTGCATGTGATTTTAAGGACAAAGAAGAGACTTTTAATTTCTTGGATAAATTCAGAAATCAACAATTATTTTTAAAAATCGGAATGGAGCTTTTTTATAGTGAAGGACCAGAAATCGTTAGGGAAATAAAAAAAAGAGGACATAAGATTTTTTTAGATTTAAAATTACATGATATACCAAATACAGTTGAAAAAGCTATGAAATCATTGTCAAATCTGAATGTGGATATGACAAACGTACACTCAGCAGGAACTATAGAAATGATGAAAGCAGGAATAAGAGGCTTAACTAAAGAAAATGAAGAAAGACCAATTCTTATAGCTGTGACACAGTTAACATCTACAAGTGAAGAGAGAATGCAAAATGAATTATTAATAGAAAGATCAATAGAAGATGTTGTAATGAAGTATGCTGAACATGCAAAAGAAGCAGGGCTAGATGGAGTTGTATGTTCTCCACTTGAAGTACAAGCAGTAAAGAAAAAGTGTGGAGAAAATTTTATAACAGTAACTCCAGGAATTAGATTTAAAGAAGATGATAAAGGAGACCAAGTCAGAATTACTACTCCTAAAAAGGCAAAAGAATTAGGGGCAGATTATATTGTAGTAGGAAGACCAATTACAAAAGCGGAAAATCCAGTAGAAGCTTATGAGAAATGTGTGGAAGATTTTATAGAATGAAGTTTTTATGATAAATAGAATAAGAATTGTTAAATATAGTTTTAGAAGATAGGCACAAATAAAGATGAAAAATATAAATGTTTCTTAGAAAAGAATTTGTAAAGAAAGGAAAATTTAAAATGAATAATTTAGAAGAAAAAATAGCAAAGGATTTATTATCAATAGAGGCAATATTTTTAAAACCAGATGATCCATTTACCTGGGCAAGTGGAATAAAAAGTCCAATATATTGTGATAACAGACTAACACTTACAGCACCAATAGTAAGAAATAATATTGAAGAAGGTTTAGCTAGCCTAATAGAAGAGAATTTTCCAGGAGCTGAAGTTTTAATGGGAACAAGTACAGCTGGAATTGCACATGCGGCTATTACAGCTGACATATTAGGACTTCCAATGGGATATGTTAGAGGAAGCAGTAAAGACCATGGAAGAAAAAATCAAATAGAAGGTAGATTAGTAAAAGGACAAAAAGTAGTAGTGGTTGAAGACTTAATTTCAACAGGTGGAAGTGTTATAGATGTTGTAAATGTATTAAGAAAAGCTGGTGCAATAGTTTTAGGGATAGTTAGTATATTTACATATAATATGGAAAAAAGTAAAAAAGCATTAGAAGAAACTAATGTAAAAAATATAAGTTTATCAAATTTTGACGTAATGGTTGAAGTTGCAGTTCAAAATGGATATATAAAAGAAAGTGACAAAGAAAGACTAATAAAATTTAGAAATAATCCAAGTGATGAAAGTTGGATAAAATAGAGTGAGACAATCATTTGTAGAAAATGAAATTATGTTAAAATTAATATTAATTTTATGTAATGAAAGTAGACAATATAAAAATTAAGTGTCTATTTTCAATTTTTTATATAAATTTTTGTAGAAAATGAGCTAGCAAACTATTGAAAATACTGAAATGTTAATTTTGGTTGCGTAAATTCCAACTTAAATTGATAGAATGCAACGAATAAAAATTGTATAATTTTAATTAGAAAAAAGGAGGATAATTAAATGAACATAGGAGACAAATTATACGAACTAAGAAGAAACAAAAATTTAACACAAGATGACGTAGCAGAAAAGCTAAATGTATCAAGACAAACAATTTCAAAATGGGAAACTAATTTAAGTACGCCAGACTTTGATAAAATAGCTCCATTATGTGAACTTTATGGAATTACACCAAATGAATTATTAATGGGAAAGGAAGGCTACGAAGAAAACAGCAAAAATAGTAATAGTAATAATGAAAATTACAACAATGGAAGCACAGAGCAAAATACTTTTGAAGATGCAAAAGATCATTTATTCACAAGAGGAAAAGATGATGAAGATGATTATGAGAATATGACAAGAGCACAGATTAAACGAAAATCAGCAGAGGTAGTAAGCTCATCAGTATTTTTATATATTTTATCAGTTGCATTTATATCAGTAGCCATTCCTGTATTTAGAATGAACCCAGTAATAGCAAGTGCAATATTTTTAATAATAATAGGCATAGCAACAGCAAGAATAATAAAGCATTATATGTCTATACCCAAACAAAACAAAACCAAAGAGGAAATAAGACAAAATACTGTAATGAAAGCTATTAACGATAGTATAGGATGTTTAGGTGTTGTTATTTATTTTATAGTAAGTTTTACAACAATGGCATGGCATATAACTTGGGTAATATTTATAATTGTAGGATTACTTGAAAATGTAGTAAAACTAATATTTATGTTAAAAGAAGAGGAGAAAAATAATGAAGAGTAAAACATTAATAATTTTTTTGATAATTTTAATGTCAGTTGTAATATTCTTATTAACTATGTTTTTAGTATCATATTTAAATGGAAATATAAATTTCAAAAATGGAGTATTTAAAATGGGACATAAAAGTACGAATATAGTGTATGATAAAAAATTTAATTTTGAAGATATAAGAGATATATCTATTAAGCAAGAGGCAGGAGATATAATAATTAAGCAATCTCCAGATAATTATATTCAAGTAGTGATATATGGTAACAATGATGATGACTTTAATGTTAATGTAGCGAATAATGACTTAGATATCAAATTCCAAAATAAATTTAGATTTAATTTCTTTGGATTTAATCAAAGACTAAACGATATTATTGTATATGTACCAGCTAGCTATTTGAACAGAATTACTGTAAAAAATAACTATGGAAAATGTGAAATAGCTGATTTAGAAAATGCAACAATAGATGTTGATTGTGACTGTGGAAATGTAGAAGTTGGAAAAATAAAAAATGCTAATATAAAATGTGACCTACGGAAATATAGAAGTAAAGGAAATACTTAACAAATGTGAACTTAAAGCTAATTGCGGAAACATTAGTATTGGTACTTTATCAATTAAAGAGAATTCAAGTATAAAAGCTGACTTAGGAAATATAGAAGTAAATAAAGCACATGATATTTATATTGATGCAAAAGTGGATTTAGGGCATTGTAATATAAATCAAAGTAATAGACAATCAAATGTAACATTAACAGTAAAATGCGATTGTGGAAATGTAAATATAGGATAGGCAATATAAACATGATTTACATAATATCTTTTAAATTACCAAAGATATAACCTTGAGATTTTAAATAAGATATAGAATCTTTTAAAACTAAAGAACTATCATTAACATCTTTAGTATCATGCATTAATACAACTATAATATTTTTATTTTTACAAGTACGTTTTAAGGTTGACAATAATTGTGAAGTAGAACACTTCTTTATAGAATCATTATTTACACAATTCCAGTCAAGATAAAAATAATCTAATTTGGAAAGAAGAGTAACATCTTCTTTCTTTTTATATTTGTAATTATCAGACATAAAACCATTAGGAAATCTAAATAGATGAGAACAATAATTTTGAGCACCTATTGCGTTTCCTATAGATAAATCAGTTTTTATTATTTCATCTTTAAAGTTTTTAGGGCTTTTATAAAGAATAGAATTGCTGTGATTATATGAATGATTAGCTATATAATGACCTTCATCATATTCTCTTCTTATAATATCTGGATGTAGATCTACATATTTTCCAATAACGAAAAAAGTAGCTTTTATATCTTCATCTTTTAAAATATCCAAAATTTTAGGAGTAACGTCAGGAGAAGGGCCATCATCAAAAGTTAAAAAAGCAACTTTCTCATCATCATTATAATGACTGCAAATCTTATTCATAAAGTTAATAGAATTATTTGAAGAATTAGCTTGGCAAAAAGTGAAAAACAATAGAGTAAATATTATAAAAATAAAGCTAATTAATATAATCTCTTTTTTGCAAAATATAAAAATTTTCATAATAACAACTCCTTTTGCTCACTCATTACCATCTGTGTTTTTCTTAGAAAAATGCGTTTGGCAATTCTTATTACCATATATAATTTTTTGATAGTAGCCATATTATAATATTGATACTTTTAAAAGAATGTGATATATTATTTAGGTAAACTTTCAAAAACAAGAAAGGAGATTAGTTATGGAAATAATTTTAGCTACAAATAATAAAAACAAAGTAAAAGAAATATCATCAAAATTACAACAATTTGGAATTAAAGTAATATCACAAAAAGAAGCTGGATGTGATATTGATGTAGAAGAAACAAGTAGAACTTTAAAGGGAAATGCAGAATTAAAAGCAGAAGCAATATATAAGATATTAGGAAAACCAGTAATTGCAGATGATAGCGGACTTGAGATAGATGCTTTAAATGGAGAGCCACGGAGTGTATAGTAAAAGATATGCAGGACCAAATGCAACAGATAAAGATAGGATAGAAAAAGTACTAAATCTAATGAAAGATGTTGAAGAATATAAAAGAACAGCGAAAATAAAATGTGACATTTGTTATATAGATAAGGATGCAAAAAAACATTTTTTTGAGGGTGTGTGTAATGTGAAAATTGCTAGAGAACCAATAGGAGACAATGGATTTGGATATGACCCAATTTTATTGTATGGCGATAAAAGTTTTGCACAAATTCCACAAGAAGAAAAAAATAAGATTAGTCATAGAGGAAAAGCTGTAGAACAATTAGTTAAATATATTAGAGAAAATGAAATATAAAAAAATTTAAAAAACTACTTGACAAAACAAGATTACAAGTGTAACCTATAATAAGATTACATTTGTAATCTTATTTGTGATATAAAAAGGAGTATGTATATGTGTGGAATAGTAGGTTTTTTAGATAAAGAAAAGATAAAGGGAAGAACAATAAAAAATATGACAAACAGAATAATGCATAGGGGACCAGATGAAGAAGGATATTATGCAGACGAAGATATTGCACTAGGGCATAGACGCTTATCAATAATAGATGAAAAAAATGGAAGTCAACCAATGCTTAGTGATGATAAAAAATTAATAATTGTATTTAATGGAGAGATATATAATTATAAAGAACTTAGAGAAGAATTAATAAATAAGAATTATGTATTTAAAACTGAAAGTGATACTGAAGTACTACTTAATAGTTATAGAGAATGGGGACATAATGTAGTAGAAAAGTTAAGAGGAATGTTTTCATTTGCAATTTGGGATAAAGAAAATAAAACACTATTTTGTGCAAGAGATAATTTTGGAATAAAGCCATTTTATTATTATAAAAATGATGAAGTATTTATGTTTTCATCAGAAATAAAATCATTTTTAGAGCATCCAAAATTTAAAAAAGAACTTAATAAAGATTTATTAGGACCATATTTATCATTTAGTTTTACGCCGACAAATGAAACATTTTTTAAGGGAGTATATTCACTAGACCCACGGATGTACCATGACTGTAAAAGATAATGAAGTAAAAATCCGAAGGTATTTTGACTTTGACTTTTATGAAAAGACGCAGGATTTTTACAAGGTTGTTGATAATATAAGTAAAACAATTAGAGAATCTATAAATTATCATAAAATAGGAGATGTTGAAGTAGGGGCATTTTTATCTAGTGGAGTTGACTCTTCATACATAGTCAGTGTAGCTAAACCAGATAAAACTTATACAATAGGATATGGATTAGATAAATATAGTGAAATAGATTATGCTAAAGATTTGACAAATTTCCTAGGAGTAAATAATACCTCAATAAAGTTAGGTAGTAAGGAATATATAAAAAGTGTTCCAAAGATTTTATATTACATGGATGAGCCTATTTGTGACCCTTCAGCGATATCATTATATTTTATTGCGAAAAGAGCAAGTAAAGATGTAAATGTAATATTGTCAGGAGAAGGAGCAGATGAGATATTTGGAGGATATAATACATATAAAGAAGAACTAAATCTTGAATTATATAATAAAATTCCATATTTAATTAGACATATATTAGCAATTTTTTTTAGCAAACTTCCAGAATTTAAAGGACGAAATTTTATTATAAGAAGAGGGAGAAAATTAAAAGACCAGTATATTGGTGTTAGTAGATTATGTTATGAAAGAGAAGTAAATAAAATCATGAGTTATGAAAATATAATTGATAACAAATTAATAACAGCAAATATATTTAAAGAATTTAAAAATAAGAATGATATTATAAAAATGCAAGCTATTGATATGAAATTTTGGCTAGTTAGAAACATATTACTTAAAGCTGATAAAATGACAATGGCAAATTCAATTGAAGCAAGAGTACCATTTATAGATAAAGAAGTTTTTAATGTTGCTAAGAGTCTTCCAGAAAATTATAAAATATCAAAAACAGAAACTAAAATTGCATTTAGAAATTCTGCTAAGAAAGATATTCCTAATAATGCTTATGAAAAAAGAAAACTTGGATTTCCAGTTCCAATTAGAGAATGGATGAAAGAGGATGATATCTATAATGAAATAAAAGAAACTATAAAACAAGAATTTGTAAAAGAATTTTTTAATCAAGATTATGTGCTAAAATTATTAGAAGATCACAAGAAAGGAAGAAGAGATAATTATAAAAAAGTATGGGCAGTATATTGTTTTATAAAATGGTACGAAGTTTTCTTTATTAATACTTGACAATTTATTTTTTTTATAATATTATAGATTACAAATGTAACCTTAAGTGCAAGATAATTGAAAAGGAGAAATAAAAATATGTCAGATAAATATGATATAACTGATGCAGAATTAGAGATAATGCAAATTTTATGGAAAGAAAAGAAGTGTGATTTAAATACGATTATGGAAATATTAAATACTGATAATGAAAAAAATAAAAACACAATAAAAACTTTATTAAGAAGACTAATTTTAAAAGGTGCAGTTAAATCTAAAAAAATTGGATTAAAGGAAACTGTATATGTTCCAGCGGTTAATGAAGAGAAGTTTCTAAATAATGAAAATGAAAGTTTTTTAAACAGACTTTATAATGGGAGTACAGACAAGTTATTATTAAATTTCGTTGAAAATAAGAAAATATCAAAGGAAGAATTACAAAAGCTTATGGATATGTTAGAAAGCGAGGACTAATATATGATAGAAATAATAACACCTATATTTTATAAAGTATTATATATGTCTGTTTTAGGAACTATTCTAGGAATACTAGCAATGGTAATCACAAAAATATTTAATACTAAAATAACTGCAAAATGGAAATGTTTTATCCTAATAATTCCTTTGTTATTATTAGTTATACCAATAAATAGAATAGAGATTAATACAAAGAGTAATATTCCTATTAGTCAAACAATAGATAAGTTTGAAGAAAGTATAAATAATAATTATGATTTTTTAAATACAAATAATAAAGAAGAAATCACAGAAAATCAATCTAATGTAGCAATAGAAAAAGTGACTCAAAGTAATAATTTAAACAAATTAATACCAATAGTATGGTTTATAGGCCTATGTGTATATGCGATATCATTTATTATTAAGAATATGATGCTTATGTTTAAAGTAAAAAGGTTAAAAAAAGTAGATTATTGTAGAGTAAATGATATATTAAATAGTTGTACAAACAAACTAAAGGTTAAGAAAAAAATAAAATTATGTTTACTAGATGAAAATACATCTCCTTGCATATATGGGCTAATTCATCCAAAGATATTATTGCCAAAAGACTTTTTACTTAAAGAAGATGATATAGTAAAAAATGTATTTTTACATGAAGTTTCACATTATAAAAGAAAAGATATGATAACAAATTTTATACTTATAACAATGATGGCTATTCATTGGTTTAATCCTTTTACATATATATTTTTTAGAAGAATAAGACAAGAAATTGAATGTGCAACAGATGAAGTTGTTTTAAGAGATATGAGTAAGAATGAAAAGAAACAATATGGTTTTACTTTAATTAGTTTACTTCAAACATGTGAAAATAAGAAAGAAATTGTTAAAACCTTGTGTGTCGTAGATAGTAATAAAAATATGGAACAAAGAATTAAAATGATAAAAAGGACAGGGACAAATATTTATTTAAAAAGAATAGTAGGAATTGTTTCATTAATTGTAATTATAATATGTTCTTTACCATTTATTATAAAGACCTCTGCGTATGAAAATAATGTAATTTCAGCAAGCAATTCTATTGAAGGAAAATGGGTACCATATATGGCTAAGAAAAATGAAGAAGAAATCCCACTAAGTTATATCTATGGTTCAGGAGTTACTGAATATGGTGGAAGTTTAAATGTAAATGAAGATGGGACATATACTGAGTTTATAGGAGTATATTCTCCTGATATAATTGATAGCAAAATGGGAGAATATGAAAAAATAGATGACAATGTAATAACACTTATTTCAAATTGTGGAGATACAAAAGAATTTGTAATGCTTGAAAATGTTAATACAGAAGGAAAAACTGCTGTTTTAAAATCAGAAAGAAATAATGAATATATTTATTTTAAAAAATGAAAATAGGTCTAGACATTTTTATTAATTTATGTTAGTATATATTAATGAAAATGCCGATATGGCGGAATTGGTAGACGCACTGGATTCAAAATCCAGCGGGAAACCATGTGGGTTCGAGTCCCACTATCGGTACCAATAATTTTTAAATAGAAAATAATAGGCGTATATTAAAAACTGTCAAAACCAGCAGTACATTTCCTAAAAGGAGGTGGACTACTGGTTTATTTAAAATAATAATAAAATTATTCATAAAGCCTTGATTTATCTCAAAATTATGATATAATATAAAAGCATTTTTATATAATAAAGAGAGGAATGATAACAATGAGCGTAAAACAAGAAAAAACAGATAACAAAAACGAATTAAAATTAACATTTACAATAGAAGCAACAAAATTTGATGAAGCAATAATGAGTGTATTTAAAAAGAGTGCAAAGTACTTTAATATACCAGGATTCAGAAAAGGAAAGGCACCATTTAATATTGTAGAAAGACATTATGGAGCATCAATTTTTTATGAAGACGCATTTAACGAATTAGTTCCAGAAGTATATGATAAGGAAATAAAAGAAAATAAGCTTGAAGTAGTAAGCAAGCCTCATATTGACGTAGTTCAAATGGAAAAAGGAAAAGACTTAATATTTACAGCAATAGTAGCAACAAAACCAGAAGTAAAATTAGGCAAATATAAAGGAATAGAACTTAAAAAAATTAAATACAAAGTTGAAGAAAAAAACATAGAACATGAATTAGAACACATGGCAGAACATAATTCAAGAATGGTATCAGTTGATGACAGAAAGACTAAAGAACAAGACATAGTAACAATTGACTTTGAAGGTTTTGTAGATGGAAAACCATTTGAAGGTGGAAAAGCTGAAAATCATCAATTAACAATAGGAAGTAAAACTTTTATTCCAGGATTTGAAGAACAATTAGTAGGAATGAAAATAGATGAAGAAAAAGATATAAAAGTAACATTCCCAGAAGATTATTTCACAAAGGAATTAGCTGGAAAAGAAGCAACTTTCCATATCAAATTACATGCAATTAATGTTAAAGAAATGCCAAAAATAGATGATGAATTTGCTAAAGACGTAAGTGAATTTGATACTCTTGAAGAATTAAAAAAGAGCATTAAAGAAAAAATGGAAAAAGACAATGAAGAAAAAGCAAAAGTTGAAACTGAAAACTCAGCAATAGAAGCTGTTTGCAAAGACACAAAAATGGACATTCCAGATGGAATGATTGAAGTTGAATTAGATTCAATGGAAGATAACATAGCTCAAAGATTACAATATCAAGGAATTAGCTATGAACAATACTTAAAAATGTGTGGAAAAACAGCAGGAGAAGTTAGAGAAGAATTCAAAGAAGATGCAATAAAGAATATCCAAACAAGATTAGTATTAGAGCAAATAGTTAAAGATGAAAAAATAAAAGCTGATGATAAATACATAAAAGAAAAATTAGAAGAATTAGCAAAACAATATGGTAGAAAAGTTGAAGACTTAGAAAAGAATGAAGACATAAAAGACTATTTAGAAAAATCTTCTAAGAATGAATTAGCTGTAAAACTAATATTAGATAACGCAAAATATACTACTAAATAATTTAATAAATTTATAATAGTAATTAATTGCATTATAGACAAAACAATAAATAAAGAACGTTTAAAATAAAATAAAGTTGGAGATAATCAATGTATCTCTAACTTTGTTTGTAAATAACATGTTTATTAAATAAATAAAGATAAAAACTAACGTGACAAACAATAAGTGAATAATATATCACGTTGGAGATGGAGGTTTAAATGGAAAAATTTGAAAATAGCCTAGTACCTTATGTAATAGAGCAATCATCAAGAGGAGAAAGGTCTTATGATATATTCTCAAGACTATTAAAAGACAGAATTATATTTTTAAGTGAAGATGTTAATCAAACATCAGCCAGTCTTATAATAGCACAACTTTTATTCTTAGAGTCAGAAGATCCAGAAAAGGAAATATCACTTTACATTAATTCGCCAGGAGGATCAGTAAGTGACGGCCTAGGAATTATTGACACAATGAACTATATAAAATGTCCAGTTACAACTATATGTATTGGTATGGCCGCAAGTATGGGAGCATTGCTTTTAACATCAGGAACTAAAGGAAAGAGATTTGCAACACCTAATGCTGAAATATTAATACATCAACCATTAATTGGTGGTCAAGGAATATCAGGACAAACAACTGAAATTCAAATACATGCAGAGCAAATGATTAAAACAAGAGAAAGAATAAATAAGATATTAAGTGAAACAACAGGAAAATCAATTGAACAAGTTGCAAAAGATACTGAAAGAGACCATTACCTAACAGCTGAGGAAGCACTTGAATATGGCTTAATTGATGGTATTATGGATAAAAGAAAATAGAAGGAGATATTAATGGCTAGAGGAAATGAAAGAATTATAAGATGTTCATTTTGTGGTAAATTACAATCAAGTGTAAAGAAGATAATAGCAGGACCTTCAGGGGTATATATATGTGATGAATGTATTCAAACTTGTCAAAATATACTTGAAACAGAAGGATTAGGCAGAGGCGATGAATATGATGAAAAATATACTATTGCAGAAGAGGGGAAATTACCAACACCAGAAGAAATAAAAAACGTACTTGATGAATACGTAATAGGACAAGATGAAGCAAAGAAAACACTTTCTGTGGCTGTATACAATCACTACAAAAGAATTAATAATAAAGAAGATGAAATAGATAATGATGGAGTAGAGATACAAAAAAGTAATGTATTATTATTAGGACCAACAGGATGTGGAAAAACATTCTTAGCACAAACATTAGCAAAAATATTACAAGTACCATTCGCAATAGCAGATGCAACAACATTAACAGAAGCGGGATATGTAGGAGAAGACGTAGAAAATATATTATTAAAACTTATCCAAGCAGCTGATTATGATGTAGAAAAAGCTGAAAAGGGAATTGTATACATTGATGAAATTGATAAAATTTCAAGAAAATCAGAAAATGTTTCAATAACTAGAGATGTTAGTGGTGAAGGAGTTCAACAAGCATTATTAAAAATTGTTGAAGGAACAACTGCATCAGTTCCACCACAAGGTGGTCGTAAACACCCTCATCAAGAATTAATTCAAATTAATACAGCAAATATTTTATTTATTTGTGGTGGAGCATTTGAAGGAATAGAAAAAATTATAGGTGACAGAACAGGCAAGAAATCAATGGGATTTGGTGCAAACATTCAAGATGTAAAGAATGTTGACAAATACAAAATCTATGAACAATTATTGCCACAAGATTTATTAAAGTTTGGCTTAATACCAGAGTTTGTTGGAAGACTTCCAATAATAGCAACACTTCGTGAACTTGACAGGGAAGGTTTAATTGACATAATGACTAAACCTCGCAATGCATTAGTCAAACAATATAAAAAGCTTCTTAAAATTGATGACGTTGAACTTGAATTCAACAATGATGCTCTTGAAGCAATAGTTGATAAAGCAATGGAAAGAAAAACAGGAGCTAGAGGACTTCGTTCAATTATGGAAGAAACGATGAGAGATGTAATGTATGAAGTTCCATCAAACTACAAAATTGCAAAATGTGTAATTACTAAAGATACAGTAGTTAATAAGGAAAAGCCTGAATTAGTAATTGATGAGAATAAAAAAGAAAAAGCAAGAACAGTAAAACGAACAAACAAAAATGTTTCTAATCAAGAAACTGCATAGGACAATATAAAAACTCTATTTTAAGAAAAGATAGAGTTTTTATTTTTAATTCCTAATAATAAATCATATAATCAAGTTCTGGAAATATACAATCTTTTTCTTCGATATTTTCAAGAACTTTTAATTTGTTTTCAGAAAGTTCATTATTATTTTTTAAATCTTCATCCTCTTTAAGCCATAGATACAATTTTGTGAATCTGCCAATGTGGTCTTTAATTCTTTTTTTAGCATAATCAACCATAGTTCCATTCGTAATAATAAATAGCCAATCACTACTTTGAGCAAGTACAAGTTCACGGGCACATTGATTTAAAATTCTACGCTTTATAGAATCTTCAGGTTCGTTAGGATACATATAAGCAAGTTCACACATTCTATCTCCAGCAGTATGTAAATGACGAGGGACATAATCATTAGTAGGATTTAACCATACATAGCTATAGCCTTTAGCACCCCAACTAGAACGACAAGGAGATGAAATTTGCATATTTGGATATTTATCAATATATTCATGTGGAGTAATTAAAGCAAAATTACAATTATCATAATAAATCTTTTTAGAAAGAGTGTATAAAAAGTCAGGACCTTCATACCACCAATGACCATAAAGTTCTGCATCATAAGGACATAATATAATTGGAGGATTTTCTGTATGTAGGCATAAGTTATCAATTTGAGAACATCTACTATCAAAGAAATGTCCAGCATTTTTATTAACTGAATCTTGTGCCCACTGTAGATCATAGATATCTTTTTCTTCAAACTTACCAGTTATACGGTGATATTTTATACCAGTATTAACTCTAACTCCATTACAAGCAATATACGGTTTAATATAATCATATGGAGCATCATAACCTATATCACGATAAAATTCTCTATAATTAAAATCCCCAGGATAACCATTAATAGAGCTCCATACTTGACGTGAAGATTCCAAATCTCGACCAAAAGCAACAACTCCACCAGGTGATACAATTGGAGCATAAGTTCCATAAAGGGGAGTAGGATCAGCATAAAGAACACCATGTGTTTCAACAAGAACATATTCAATGCCAAACTCTTTTAAGTATTGATCAGCTTCAGGAACATACCCACATTCGGGAAGCCAAAAACCTTTAATAGGTTTATTAAAATATTTATTATAAGTTTGAACACCTAGAGCAATTTGAGCTCTAACAGTTTTCTCATTTAAATATAAAATAGGGAAATATCCATGAGTTGCACCACAACCTATAATTTCAAGTACACCTAAATCATTAAACTTTTTAAAAGCGTTAATAATATTACAATTATAAACATCTCTAAAAATATGTAAATCATTAGAGTATCTGTCAACATAATAATGTGCTAATTTATTAATTCTTGGATTATCTTTAGTTCTCTCAATTTCTTTAGTGGCTAATTCAATATGTGTATTTAAGTATTTTATGTAACGTTGTTGCAAAAGTTTATTATCAAGCATATTTAAAAGAGGTGGAGTAAGTGACATAGTCATCCTAAAATCCACACCTTCATCAATTAATTTTTGAAAATTTAAAATTAGAGGAATGTATGTTTCGGACATAGCTTCAAAAAGCCATTGTTCTTCAAGATAATCTTCACTTTCTGGATGGTGTATAAATGGCAAATGAGCATGTAGTACAAAACTTACATATCCTTTTATATTTTTGTTCATACTTAATTTATCCCTTCATATAATTGAATATAAAATTATATTCAATAAAGCTTTTATTTATAAAGTAGTTCAAATTATTTCATAACATTTGAAGTTGGATTATTTGAACTAGGATTTTCAAAATCAAATTTATTATTATCAGAAGTTTCATCAAAACTAAAGTATTTATAAATTTCTGCAAAATCTTTTTTATGTTTATTATCAATTATTCTTGTTGTAATTGCGTTAGTTTTTACATTTTTAAAATGTAATTTTTGCTTATTTTCATAATATAAAACATGGTCATTAGGATTTTCAATTTCATTAGAAGATAATATTTTTACAAATTGGGTAGGTTCATTATTTTGAATATTAAATATTTCATCACTTTGGTTTGGACGTCTACCTAGTTCAACAACATATCTACATTTAGTGTCATTTACATGAATGTACCAATTATTTGCAAAATCATTTATATCAATTTCAAATGAGTAGCCATCAGTAATATTATGTACAACTAGAACTGGCTTAGTTATATAAAGGAAATTATTACCATACATTTCTTTAAAGTATTGTAAATCATTGTCATTCAAATCCCAATAAACAAATAGAGTATTAGGATCTTGAGCTAGAACTTTAACAACTGTTTTGTTATATCTATAAGGTAAGTCATAATATTCAACTATATCTAAAAAGGTTGATGTAAGATTGTTAATTTTTTCTTTAGCTTTTGTAACAATCTTTTTTACTTTATCCTTAACATTAGGTTCAACTTTTTTAGTTGTTTTCTTGGATTTAGTTGTAGTTTTCTTAACTTCTTTTTTTACTTTAGGAAGAGTGTCTTCAACTTTTTTCTTAGTTTTAGTAGTTGCCTTTTTAGTTTTAGTGGTAGTATCCTTTTTGGCTTTTACTGTAGCCTTAGGTTCAACTTTTTTAGTAGAAGTAGTTTTAGATTCAATCTTTTTTGTTGTCTTGCTTTCAGCCTTTTTGGAAGTAGCCTTAGTCTCAGTTTTTTTAGAAGCAACCTTTTTAGATGCAGTTTTAGAACTAACCTTTGCATCAACTTTTTTAGAGGCATTTGTAGTTGCCTTAGTAGTTGTTTTTCTTTTTGTTGTAGCTTTTGCTTTTTTAGGTTCTTCACTAACAACTGCTTTATCAGCTACTTTAGTAGTTGATTTTTTAGTTTTAGTAGTAGTATCCTTTTTGGCTTTTACTGTAGTCTTAGGTTCAACTTTTTTAGAGTCAGTTTTAGAACTAACCTTTGTATCAGATTTTTTTGAAGTAGTAGCCTTTTTAGTACGAGTTACTTTCTTTTCTTCAATATCGTTTGTTTTTTCAATACTTGACTTTGGCAACGTTTTTCCTCCTTGGTAATAATCATATTTTAACTCATTATATAATATAACAACAGAAACTTTTTAGCAATAGAAAAAAGAAAAAAAATAAAAAAATTTGTCGAATTATATTTACATTTCTAAAATTTATGTATAGAATATAAAAAGGAAAAAGTGTATGTGAAAAAAACAACGAAAGAGAATAGTATGAAAGGGGCATTAAATAATGAAAATTTTAATGTTAACATGGGAGTATCCACCAAGAATTGTAGGAGGAATAGCTAGAGTTGTACATGATTTATCGCATAGGATGATAAATGATGGACATGATGTAACTGTAATAACGTATAGAGATGGAAATACACCATATTATGAAAATGACAAAGGTGTAGATGTTTATAGAGTAGATAACTATATGATACATCCTAATAATTTTATAGATTGGATAATGCAACTAAATTTTAATATGGTAGCTAAAGCAACAGAGATAATTACAAAAAATGGAAAGTTTGATGTAATACATGCACATGATTGGTTAGTAACATACTCAGCAAAAGCATTAAAAAATTCATTTGATATCCCTTTAGTATCAACAATACATGCAACTGAAAATGGAAGAAATTCTGGAATACATGATGAAACACAAAGATACATAAATGATTCAGAATGGCTATTAACATATGAATCAACTGAAGTAATAGTAAATAGCAACTTTATGAAAGGCGATTTACAAAGAATATTTGGACTACCTTATGAAAAAATAAATGTAATACCAAATGGGGTAAATTTGAATAATTTTTCTGGTATTGAGAGAGACTATGATTTTAGAAGACAATTTGCAATGGATAATGAAAAAATAATACTATATGTTGGTCGTTTAGTTTATGAAAAAGGAATTCAAAATTTAATAGGAGCAATGCCAAAGGTTCTTCAGAACTATCATGATTCTAAGCTTGTAATATGTGGAAAAGGTGGAATGATAGATGAATTAAAGCAAGAAGTTAAAAATTTAGGAATTGAAAATAAGGTATATTTTGCAGGATATTGTGACTCTACAAAAGTACAAAAAATGTATAAATGTGCTGATATGGCAGTGTTTCCAAGTACATATGAGCCATTTGGAATAGTAGCACTTGAAGCAATGCTTGCTGGAATACCAACAGTTGTATCAGATGTTGGAGGATTAAATGAAATAGTTGACCATGGAGTAAATGGAATGAAGAGTTATGCTGGTAACAGTAATTCAATAGCAGATTCGATACTTGCACTATTATTTGACGCAAAATTATGTGATACAATATCAAAAAATGCTGTTAAAAAAGTTAAAGATTTATATAACTGGAATAAAATTGCACAAGATACACATTATGTATATGAACAAGCTATTTGTAAGACAGAAGCACAAAAGCAAGCTGAAAAGATTATGCAAGAAAGAGCAAATAAGGCAGAACAAAGCTCAAATCCTGCAAAGGATTTATCAAATCTACTTACTTTCAGAAAAAGAAATGCTTATGCATAGTTGAAAATAAGTTTATATTATAATGAAAATAAACTAATAGAAAAATTTAATATTGAGATTAAACATAAAACTGATTTTATAAAGTTAACATAATGCAAGTAGGCATAATTATAAAATCAGTATAATTATTATAATACAAGTGGACATAACATAAGGAGGCGGGAGAAAAATGGAAATTTATGATACAGCTAACAGACTAGCAGAAGAAATAAGAAATTCTATGCAATATAAAGCATTAAAGAAATCTAAAGAAGCACTAATGTCAATTCCAGAAAAAAAAGAATTAATAGAAGAGTTTGAAAAACTAAAGCAAGAAGTTCAAGTAATTGAATTAAAAAGAAAAGACAATAAAGAAGTGGATGAAGAAGATAAAAAAGTAAAATTGGCAAGGTTATATAATGTACTTATTGAAAATAAAGATATAAAAGAATATTTTGATAATGAAATAGCATTTAATAAATTAATGTATGATGTTAATAAAATTATAGGAGATGCTATAAAAGATATAATGTAGATATAAAGTATTCAAATTATAAAAAGGGAGAAAATTAAATGAAATCAATATTAGTAAAAGAATTATATCGTAATACAAATGAATATATCGATAAAGAGATAACTATTTCAGGTTGGGTAAAGACAGTTAGAAATTCAAAAGCTTTTGGATTTATAGAAGTAAATGATGGTTCATTTTTCAAAAATATACAAATAGTATTTGAAGATAAATTATCTAACTTTGCTGACATATGTAAATTAACTATAAGTTCATCAATAATAGTAAAAGGAAAACTAGTAAAAACAGAAAATGCTAAGCAAGCATTTGAAATACATGCAGAAGAAATTGAAATATATAGCTTATCAGACAATGATTATCCTATACAAAAAAAGAATACAAGTTTTGAATTCTTAAGAACACAAGCACATCTTCGTCCAAGAACAAACACATTTAGTGCTGTATTTAGAGTACGTAGTTTATTATCATATGCAATTCATAAGTTTTTTCAAGAAAAGGGATTTGTGTATGTTCATACTCCAATCATAACAGGTTCTGATTGCGAAGGTGCAGGAGAAATGTTTAGTGTATCATCATTTGATTTTAAAAACATTCCAATTGATGACAAAAAAGAGGTAGAATTTACAAAGGATTTCTTTGGAAAAAATTCACACTTAACAGTTAGTGGTCAATTAGAAGGTGAAACATATGCAGAAGCGTTTAGAAATATTTATACATTTGGACCAACATTTAGAGCCGAGAATTCAAATACAGTAAAACATGCAGCAGAGTTTTGGATGATAGAGCCAGAAATGTGCTTTGCAACATTAACTGATTATTTAGACAATGCAGAAGAGATGATAAAATATGTAGTACAATATGTTTTGGAAAATGCACCAGAAGAAATAGAATTCTTTGATAAATTTATAGCAAATGGCTTGAAAGAAAAATTAGAAACAACAATAAATAAACCATTTGGAAGAATAACATATACAGATGCAATAAAAGAACTTGAAAAAAACAATGATAAATTTGAATATAAAGTTGAATGGGGAGTAGATATACAAACTGAACACGAAAGATATTTAAGTGAAAAGATATTTGAAAGACCTGTGTTTGTAACAGATTATCCAAAGGAAATAAAAGCATTTTATATGAAACAAAATTCTGATGGAAAAACAGTAGCAGCATCAGACCTTTTAGTTCCAGGAATAGGAGAGCTAATTGGTGGAAGTCAAAGAGAGGATGATTACGAAAAATTAAAAGCACGTATTGAAGAATTAGGACTAAATTTAGAAGATTACTGGTGGTATATGGACTTACGTAAATATGGAAGTGTAGAACATGCTGGGTATGGATTAGGATTTGAAAGATTGATGATGTATGTTACAGGAATGCAAAATATTCGTGATGTGATACCATTCCCAAGAACACCAAAAAACTGTGAATTTTAATTAAAAAATATAGTGAGCCAATTTTAGGCTCACTTTTTTATATAATGAGAAAGTTTACTTAAATGATAACAAAGTTACTTTCTTATAAATAAAGAGAACTTCATAGTAAGTTCTCTTAAATTTTATATACTTGTGTTTCTAAGAACATTTGATATAGAAGTATTATTTGGTGTTGTAGTATTATTTTCTGAAACCATATTATTAACTTCATTTGATGTAATGTTATTTGAAACAGCATTATTGTCTCCTGTTACTGTGTTATTTGTAGTTGAGTTATCAGTAACTGTATCATTTGTAATTGTATTATCGGTAACTGTATTTCCATTAGGTAAGTTATTAGCAGAAGAAGTATTAGAAATTTTTGTTAAAATTTTAGTAATCTCTAAATGAGTATCTGACTGAACTGTTGTATCATTTATTTTTAGTTCAAATTGGAACAATGTTTCTTCAGCTGGTAGAAGAACAAAGTAATAACGTGTAGTTTCTGTATCACTTGATAAATTAATATAAGTATAATAAGTTCCATTAGAAGATACAAAGTTATCGTTAGGATCCATTTGAAGATTATTAGTAGTGGCTAAGCTAGTTACTGAGTTATTAATAATTGATAATATAGATGATCGTCCCTCAGCAGTAGACATATCAGTAACACCTAGATCACTTGCTTTATATGATACAGTATATGTTAGTGTATAGGCACCCTTAATTAATGATTTTTTATCAGCTCCAACAACCCAAGTACTATCTGGATATATTAATTCATAACCATCTGTAAATGAGAATGTTGCTTCATCTTGAGTTTCATTAGATATAACATTAGTGTTATTTTCAATATTATTATTGCTAGTAATGTTTGATTGAGGAGGTAATTTACCAAATAAATCAGACATCAGTGAGGCAAACATTGCATATACCATAATGGTAACTACAACAGAATTAGCAATGTAATAAACTATTAAAGCTAAAATTGAAGTACCACCTTTTTTGTTTGCAAGTGCAATTAGTTGGTTATTATCAGGAATTTGTTTTTTATATTTATTAAATTGTTTGTGTACAAAATCTCTATAAATAGGGTAAAATCCAAATCCTAAGCCAAAGAAATATATTAACATAATAATGGCATTAATTCCTAGAATAAGTCCTACATTATTTAATTTTAATAATGAAATTATAATGTTTATAATAATAAGTATTAATGCTGTTAAACCACCTGTAAGATATACTTTTCTATAAAATAGATATGCTGGTCCAAAAAATGCGGCACAGAAGTTAAACTTCTTAGAATGTGCTTTATCATAGATTGATCCCATCCAATTTCTTTCAAAATCCTCAGCATAATTAGAAGAAATAGTGTCCTGTTCAAAATTATTATTCACATCAGGATTAAATTCACTGTTCATATTAGGAGTAAATTGGTTTTGATCCATATTAATGTTTTGGCTCATATCAAAAGGTGGTTGTACCATATTTGGATCCATGTTAGGATTTTGATTCATATCAAAAGGAGCTTGTCCAATCTTTGGGTCAAATTGATTTTGCATCATGTTAGGATCGAGATTATTTGCATTAGGGTCAAAGTTATTATTTACATTAGGATCGAAACCAAGATTCATATTAGGATCAAAGTTATTATTAATTATATTAGGGTCAAATTGATTTTGATCCATATTAAGGTTTTGGTTCATATCAAAAGGAGATTGTATCATATTTGGATCCGTGTTAGGAGTTTGATTCATATCGAAAGGAGCTTGTTCCATGTTTGGGTCAAATTGATTTTGCATCATGTTAGGATCGAAATTATTTGCATTAGGGTCAAAGTTATTATTTACATTAGGATCAAAATTGTTAGCATTCATATTAGGGTCAAATTGAGTTTGATCCATATTAAAATTTTGGTTCATATCAAAAGGTGGTTGTACCATATTTGGATCCATACTAGGATTTTGATTCATATCAAAAGGAGCTTGTCCCATGTTTGGGTCAAACTGATTTTGCATCATGTTAGGATCGAAATTATTTACATTAGGATTGAAACCAAGATTTGTATTAGGATCAAAATTATTAGCATTCATATTAGGATCAAAGTTATTATTATTTATATTAGGGTCGACACCAGCATTCATATTAAGGTCAAAGTTATTAACATTTATATTGGGATCAAAACCACCATTCATATTAGGGTCAAAGTTATCAGGTGAACTAGGAATATTATTATCTATAGGACCAACACCTGGTAAAAAATCATCATTATTTTCGTTATTCATTTGTTTCCTCCTTAAATTAATATACTCTATTATAAAATAAATAAAAAAAATTTACAAGAACTAGAAGTAAATTTATTGAATTTTTATTATAAAAGATATATAATCTAAAAAGTTTATAGTGAAAAATGTTGAAAAATATTGAAAAATAATAGAATATAAACAAATAGCACAAATTAAGAGTTTACATAAATACAAAATTTGACATTTTTAAAGGAATAATGATAATATTTATAAACAATAATATAATAATAGAAGGGTAGAACAATGGAAGAAATAGATTTAATGGAATTATTCAAAATATTTTGGAGCAAAAAAATACAGATAGCAATAATCATATTATTATTTATGATTATAGGATTAATATATATAACTAAATTCGTAAAGCCAGTATATAGTGCATCAACAAGTTTGTTGTTGGCATCATCAAATAATGACAACATGTCAGGAAGTATTGAATCATCAACAGAAATGGAAATAAGAGTAAATTCAAAACTGGTGTCAACTTATAGAGAATTAATAAAAAGTAAAAGAATACTAAGACCAGCAATAGCTAATTTACATATTGATATTAATGAAGATGTACTAAAAAGAAATATACGAGTTAACGTAATTAATGATACAGAATTAATAGAAATAACAGTAACAAATTCTGATCCAAAACTTGCAGCAGATATAGCAAATGAGATAGCAAGTATATTCATAAAAGAAATGCAAGAAGAATTATATAAAATAGAAAATGTGCAAGTAGTAGATAAAGCTGAGCCTAATAATTCCCCATCAAATGTAAATAAAAAGAAAAATATGCTAATATTTACAGGAGTAGGAATAATTATCTCTATAGGTTATGTTGTAGTTTTAAATATGTTTGATACTACAATAAAAACAATAGAAGATGTAGAAAGAATATATCATAAACCTGTATTGGCAACAATACCAATTTGTGAAGGAAATACAAAAAAATCTAAGAAAAGAGGAAGAAAATAAATGACACAAGATTTAATAGTATTAAAAGATCCAAAATCACCAATTTCTGAGATATTTAGAACAATAAGAACAAATATACAATTTATGGATGCAAAGCAAGAAGCAAAACTAATACTTATTACATCAGCATATGCAGAAGAAGGAAAAAGTTGGATATCATCTAATTTAGCAGTTGCATTTGCACAAGCTGGTAAAAGAGTTTTACTTATAGATGCTGATATGAGAAAAGGAAGGCAAAGTAATATATTTAAAGTATCACAAAAGCCAGGACTTTCTAATTATCTATCAAATGTAGATGATGATGGAAATAGAATTATAAATAAAGATATAACATCATATATACAAAAGACATCAGTAAAAAACTTGTATTTAATAGCATCAGGAAGTGTACCACCAAATCCATCAGAGTTGTTAATATTACCACAAATGACTGAGTTATTAGATATAGCAAAAGAAGTTTGTGATATAGTTATAATAGATGGAACACCAAGTCAATTAGTAACAGATTCGTTAATATTATCAAGAATAGTTGATTTTACACTTATAGTTACAGCACATGAAGAAACTAAAAAAGAAGGATTAAAAAGAATTATTACTAATATTGAAAATGTTGGTGGAAAAATATTAGGGGTTATATTAAATAAGATGCCAATGGAATCTAGAGAATATGAACAAGCATATTATTATAACTCAAAGGACAAACAAGATAAAACTAAATATGTTCCTAAAAGGACAGCAGCAATGCCATCAACCTTTTTAGATAAAGAATCAGATGACTTATTCAAAAATATAAGTGTTAAAAAAACTAAAAATTCATCAAAAGAAATAAGTGAGGATACATATAAAGTATTAAAACAAATAAATGAATTTTTTAATGAAGATAAGAAATAAAAGGGTGACATAATTACAAAATTAAGGGCGAAAAAGGCACATTTCATTTTGAGGTGTGTCTTGAGCAAAGCGAAAGGGATGAGGTATATGTCAAAAAAAGGTAAAAAATCTAAAAAGAAAAATAAAAGATACAAAGGACATAGAGTCACAAAAGCTATATTATTGATATTAATTATATTGCTAATAATAGTTGCAGGTGTAATTGCAGGTGGATGGAATTTTGTTGAAGAAATTCTAGGAAAGATAAATCATGAAGCGATTGATACCTCACAGATAGGGATAGATACAGTATCAGAAAAGAACTTAAAAGGCTACAGAAATATAGCTTTACTTGGAATAGATAGTAGAGAAAATGACTATGGATCAGGAAACAGAAGTGATTGTATAGTAATAGCAAGTATAAATGAAAAGACAAACGAGGTAAAGCTTATTTCTGTATATAGAGACACATATTTACAAATAAAAGAAAAAGGTAAAAATAGATTAGATAAGATAACACATGCTTATGCTTATGGTGGACCACAAAATGCATTATTAGCACTTAATACAAATTTAGATTTAAACATAAAAGAATATGTAGCAGTAAATTTTCAAGCAGTTGCAACAGCAGTAGACCAATTAGGAGGAGTAACACTTAACATAAAACAATCAGAAATAAATTACATAAATGAATACATTGCTGAAACCGCTAGAGTTGCTGGAAAAAAGGCAAAATATATAACAAGATCTGGAGAGCAAACTGTTGATGGTGTACAAGCTGTAACTTATGCTCGTATCAGAAAAGACGCTGGAGATTACAGAAGGGCAGAAAGAACAAGAGCAGTTATTGAGGCTATTGTTGCCAAGGCTAAAACACAAAGTTTATCACAATTAAAAACATTAGCAAACTCAGTATTACCTTATGTAAAAACTAATATATCAACAAATGATATTTTATCACTAATACCAACTGCTATAAAAGTAAGTTTTGGCGAGGGAATAGGTTTCCCTTATGACACAAAAGGCAAGACTTTAGATGCATGGTATGGTATACCTTGTACACTTGAGAGTAATGTTGAAAGGTTACATAAAGAGGTATTTGATAATCAAGAATATATTGTTCCTGATGAGATAAAGACAATAAGCAATAGTATTGAAACAAAGACAGGATACCATGAGGGAGATGGAGAGTAGAAATTTAATATATTAATAGATGCATAAGGAGAAAGAATATGTCAAGAAAACCTATAAAGGATTTTAAAATTTGTTTAGTGGGTTCTTCAGGAGGACATCTAGCTCATTTGTATATGCTTAAACCATTATGGGAAGAAAACGATAGATTTTGGGTTACTTTTGATAAAGAAGATGCAAGAAGTTTATTAAAAGATGAAAAAGTATACAAGTGCTATTTTCCTACAAATAGAAATATAAAAAACTTAATTAAAAATACATTTTTAGCAATTAAAGTTTTAAAAAAAGAGAAACCAGACTTAATAATATCTGCGGGAGCAGCAGTTGCAGTACCATTTTTTTATATTGGAAAATTAATGAAAGCAAAAACAGTATATATAGAAGTATTTGATAGAATAGATAAATCGACTCTTACAGGTAAGTTAGTATATCCAGTAACAGACAAGTTTATTGTACAATGGGAAGAGATGAAGAAAGTATATAAAAAAGCAATAAATTTAGGAAGTATATTTTAAAAAATAAAGGAGCAATTATGATTTTTGTTACAGTAGGTACTCACGAGCAACCATTTGATAGATTATTAAAATGTATTGATAAAATGGTTGCAGAAAATAAGATAAATGAAAAAGTTATAATTCAAAAGGGATATACAGAATATGAACCCAAAAACTGTGAAAGTTACAAATTAATTTCATATGAAGCTATGCAAAAATATATTAGGGAAGCCAGAATTATAATTACACATGGTGGCCCAGCAAGCTTTATTATGCCACTAACAATAGGAAAAATTCCAATTGTTGTGCCACGTAAATTAGAATATAGCGAACATGTTAATGACCATCAAGTTGAATTTACAGAAGCTGTTAGAGAAAGAATGAACAATATAATAGTCGCTAAAACGGAAGAAGAAATTATTGATAGTATTTTAAATTATGATAAAAAGATAGAAGTTATGTCACAAAACTTACAAAGCAATAATGAGAGATTTATAGAGAAACTAAAGATGGAAGTAGAAGAATTGTTTTAAAAAGGAGAATAATTATGATACCAAAGAAAATACATTATTGTTGGTTTGGAGGAAAAGAACTTCCAAATGAAGCAAAAAAATGTATAGAAAGCTGGAAAAAATATTGTCCTGATTATGAGATAATACAATGGAATGAAAATAATTATGATATAAATAAAAATCAATATGTAAAATATACTTATGAAAATAAAAAATATGCATTCTTAACAGATTATGTGAGATTAGATGTTATATATAATGAAGGTGGAATATATTTAGATACAGATGTTGAACTACTAAAGCCATTAGATGAATTGTTAAATTGTGATGGATATATGGGAATGGAGCAAGTTGGAAAGGTTGCGACAGGATTAGGATTTGGAGCTAAAAAAGGCAATCCGATTATAAAAGAAAATAAAGAATATTATGAAACTTATGATCCAAGAGATAAAAATGGAAACTTTAGAAAAATAATATGTGTAGAAGTAACAAGTAAATTATTAAAAGAAAAAGGAATGAAAGAAATTAATGAAATCCAAAATATTAATGGAATGATAATATATACAATTGAATATTTCTGCCCAAAAGTTATGGGGACAAACAAGTTGAAAATAACACAAAACACATATTCAATACATCATTATACAGCAAGCTGGAAATCAAACAATAAAATTATAAGAAAAATAGGATATTATTTAATTCCTACAAAACAATTTATTAAAAAGGTGCTGAAGATAAAATGATAAAAATAATAGATATTTATATAGTAATAATAACAGTTCTAAAAGGATTAGGATTTAATGCAGGCAGTAAATTTTATATAGTTGCATTTGGATTTGGATGCATAATTTTATTTAACAAAGTAATTAAGGAAAAGTATTCTAAAAAAGAAATTGCAGTAATGGTTAGTTTATTGTCTATAGGTATATTAGACTATTTAATAGGGAAAACTACTACAATTTTATTTACTGTTATCACTTTATGTGGATTAAAAAATGTAGATTTAAAGCATATAATAAAGGTAGTATTTTATGCAAAAATTATAACTTTTGTTATGATGATTTTGGGTTCTTCTATTGGAATAATAGAGAATACACAATTTTTATTTTATAGAGATGGACAATTTTTAAATAGACAAACATTTGGATACTCACATCCAAATGAAACACATGCAATGTTTATGATAATAGCTATATTATATTTATATTTATATTATGAAAAGATTAATATTTTTAGTATTGGAGCAATAGCAGTATTAAACTATATTATGTATTCATATACATATTCAAGAACAGGATACTGGGTTGTAATTATGTGCTTAATTATTGTGTTTTTAGAAAAGCATATAGGAATTATGAAAAAAATTATATTATGGTTTTCTAAAAATGCATATATATATTTATTTTTAATTACTATATTTATAAGTTTAATGTTTGGAAAAATTGAATTTATTAACAAAATAGATTCTATTCTTTCTGGAAGAATAGAATATAATAATACAATTCTTACTAAAGTGAGACCAGGTATTATTGGAACTACAGAAGTAAACAAATATGTAAATATTGATAATGGATACATCTCTCTTTTATATGAGGGAGGAATTATTGCTTTTGTAATAATAAGTATTTTAGAAATAAAAACGAGTAGAAGTTTATACAAGAAAAAAATGAATAAGGAGCTGATGTTACTATTATTTTTTAATATAACATGTTTAACAGAAAGTTATTTTCCAAGCATATCAATGAATATATCATTAATTTTATTAGCAATTCCACTATTTAATAATATTGAGGTGAATAAAGATGAAAAACAAAATAACGATATTTACACCAACATTTAACAGAAAAGATCTGTTAGTAAGACTATATAATTCGTTAAGGCAACAAATAAATAAAAATTTTGTATGGCTTATTATAGATGATGGCTCGAATGATGAAACTGATAAATATATAGGATTACTAAAAGAACAAAATGAAATTGAAATAGAATATATATATCAAGAAAATTCTGGAAAATATATTGCACATAATAAAGCCGTAAGAGAATGCAAAACGGAATATTTTATATGTGTTGACAGTGACGATATACTAGATAAACAAGCAGTGGAAAAGTTATATAATTATATAAAAGGTAGCAACATAGAACAGGACGATAAAACTTTAGGAGTCTTTTTTCCGAGAAACGGAATTGAAAAAAAATATAATAATATTAATTTAAACAATGTAAAGTTAGATATACCAGATTTTAAATATATGATAAATAAAAATATAGAAACAGGAATTTTATTAAAAACAGAAGTACTAAAAAACAACTATTTTCCTGAGATAAAAGGTGAGAATTTTGCAAGTGAAGAGATATTGTATATAAACTTATCAAAAAAAGGTAAGTTATTATATATCAATGATAATAGTATATATTATTCTGAATATCAAGAAGATGGGTTAACAAAAAATATATACAATAACTGGAAGAGAAACTTTAATACAAGTATGTTATTATTTAAATTAAGATATGAATTCTTAAAAAAGTATAAAACTTCTATAAAAATAAAAAATAGAATAAAAACAATAATTAATGTTAACAGTATATGCATATCAAACAAAAAAAGTATATTAAAAAATACTCCATCTAAAATTTATTCTATATTGTTATATATTCCATCAGTTTTGTGGAGGATTATGAAATATGAATGATAAGATTAGTATTATAATACCAGTATATAATGCAGAAAAGTATATTAAGAGATGTATAAAAAGTATAAAAAGTCAAACATATGAAAATTATGAAGCAATATTTATAGATGATGGTTCTACAGATAAATCATTAGAAATAATACAAGAAAATATAAATAATAAAATGATAGTTATAACTCAAAAAAACAAAGGAGTATCAACTGCAAGGAATATAGGAATATATAAGGCTACAGGAGACTACATAACTTTTATAGATAGTGATGATGAATATATGCCAAATTATTTAGAGGAGATGCATAAAAATATAGTAGAAGAAAATGCGGATATTTCAATATGTAATTATGTTGAAGTTTATAATAATACAGAAAAAAACATTAGTTTACCAATTAACAAAACAAATTTAAATAATGATGAAATAAAAAAAGAACTGGTTGCCAGAATGATTGGAAAAGAAAAGAATGATGATATTATTATATGGGGAACTGTTTGGCGAAATCTAATAAAGATATCATTTTTAAAAGATACTGGTATAACATTCGATGAGAAAATTCAATTAAGTGAGGATTTCATGTTTTTGATAGAATTATATTGTAATGCCCACAATATAACGATTATAGACAAGAATTTGTACAAATATTATAGAAATCAAACTAGTGCATTGAATAAATATACTGAAGATGCTTTGGCAAAAAATTTATATAATCATAATAAGTTAATAGAAATAATAAATAAATATAAGTTAGAGAAATTAACAAATATTAGATACAAAAAAAATAGATTTAGAATGTATACAACATTAATTTCAAATGCAGTAAGACAAGAAAACAAAAAAAAGGAAATAAATGAAATAGAAGAAATTATAAAGAATTATAAAGAATATAATGGATTATCAGGAATATATAAAAATCTTAACTTATATGAAAGAATAAACTATATATTATTAATGTTTAAAGCAAAAAGACTATTACGTATAATATACAAAATAAAAGAAAAACTAAGACTTAGAACATTTCAATGATAATTTAGGAGAAGATATGAAAAAGATAGGAATTATAACTATAAACGATTACAATAATTATGGAAATAGATTACAGAATTATGCTGTACAACAATATATTATGAAGTACTATTATGATGTAAAAACCATAAAAAATATTGGATATTTAAATAAAAGTTTAAGTATAAAAAACAAATTACATTATCTATTATCAAGAATTAAAACAATTATAATAAAAAATGAAAGGAAAATGTGCTTTGCTAAATTTAATGAAAATATAGAAGAAACAAAAAAAGTATTTTATTTAAATGGTTTTAATAATCTAAATGAATTTGATTATCTTATTGTTGGAAGTGATCAAGTTTGGAATCCAAAAATAGGACGATTAACTAACTTTGATTTATTAAGTAATATTGATTGCACAAACAAAATTTCATTTTCTGCGAGCTTTGGGATTAGCGAATTACCAGAACAATACAAGAAGAAAGCAAAAGATGCATTAATGCAGTTTAAAGAAATATCGGTCAGAGAAGAAGCAGGAAAGAAAATAGTAGAAGACTTAACAGGGAGAAAAGATGTTGAGGTATTAGTTGACCCAACGATGTTATTAACAGCTGAGGAATGGGACAATGTATCTAATAAGCCAGAACAATTAAAAACAGATAAATATATATTAAATTATTTTCTAGGTGAATTATCAGAGAAAAGAAAAAATGAAATAGATAGGATTGCAAAAGAAAATGGATGTAAGATAATTAATATGTTAGATAGCAATTCACCATTTTATAAAACTGGACCAGCAGAATTTTTATATTTAGAAAAAAATGCATTTTTAATATGTACAGATTCATTCCATGCTTGTGTATTTTCAATACTTTATAATAGACCATTCATAGTATTTGAAAGGGAAGATAATAATGTAAGTATGAATTCAAGGATAGATACTTTATTAAATAAGTTTCATTTGCAAGACAGGAGATATAATAATAAGATATTACAAGAACAACTAAAATGTGATTATAGTAATGTATATGAAATACTAGAAGAAGAAAGAAAGAGAACAAATGAATTTTTAAATAAAGCACTAAATGTAGAGGAGAACAAAATTGAAAGAAAATAGCCAGATAAAAGTAGGAGCAGTATTATCATATATAACAATAATATCCAATATGTTAATAGGTATAGTGTATACACCAGTGTTAACAAAAACTTTAGGACAATCAGAATATGGTCTATATTCGTTAGTAACATCAATAATATCATATTTAACAATATTAGATTTTGGATTTGGTAATGCAATAGTTATATACACTGCAAGATATAGAGAAAAGAAAGATAAAGCAAAAGAAGCAAAGTTACATGGAATGTTTTTTTTAATATATATTTTAATAGGTATAATTGCAGGAATTATAGGTGTAATTTTATGGGCTAATGTAGACAAGCTATTTGGAAAATCAATGACAGTAGAAGAATTACAAAAAGCTAAAATTTTAATGGGAATATTAACATTAAATTTGGCTATAACATTTCCATTTAGTGTATTTTCATCAATAATAACAGCGTATGAAAAATTTGTATTTGCAAAAACTTTGAATTTAATGAGAATTATATTAAATCCAATCATAATGTTAATATTATTAAAATTTGGATATAGAGCAATAGCATTAGTTGTTTTAACAACTATATTAAATATAGGAACACTTTTATTAAATACATTTTTCTGTAAGAAAAAATTACATACTAAATTACGTTTTGGAAAGTTAGACAAAAAATTATTAAAAGAGATAATGGCATATTCTGTATGGATATTCTTAAATAGTATTATGGATAAAATAAATTGGCAAGTTGATCAATTTATATTAGGTGTTGTAAGTGGTACTGTGGTAGTTGCAATATACTCAGTTGCAAGTCAATTAAATCAAATGTATTTAGGATTTTCAACAGCAATTTCTGGAGTAATGCTTCCTAAAGTTGCACGAATGGAACAGAATAAGGCAAGTGATGAAGAATTTACAAAAGTATTTATAAAAACTGGTAGAATACAATACTTAGTTATGGCATTAATAATGTCAGCATATTTGCTATTTGGACAAGAATTCATTAACCTTATGTGGGTAGGACCAGAGTATAGTGAAGCATATATTATAGGAGCTATATTAATGTTACCATTAACTGTACCATTGATACAGAATGTAGGTTTAAGTATAATACAGGCAAAAAATCAATATAAGTTTAGAGTAATGGTGTTACTGTTCTTTGCAATATTTAACTTAATAATTACAATATTCCTAGCTAAATTATGGGGAGGAGTTGGAGCAGCAATAGGAACAGCACTATCAATAATAATTGGACAAATAATCTTTATGAATATCTTCTATTATAAAAAGACACGTATAGATATTCCAAAATTTTGGAAAAATATATTTGAAATGACTATACCAGTAATTATAACGTTTATATTAGGAATGTTATTAAAAAAGATTATGCCAATTAATAATAAAATTATGTGGTGCATAGATGCATGTATATATGTCACAATATATATACTAATTATGGGAAGATATGGAACGAATGAAGAAGAAAAAGAATTATTTAAAAAGCCAATAAACAAAATAATAAGTAAAATAACACAATAATATTTGTGTTATTTACTTAAGAGAAAGGGCTAATTTAATATGGAAGTTTTAGAAGATAAAAGTACATGTTGTGGTTGTCATGCTTGTTATAATGTATGTCCTAAAGATGCGATTACAATGAAAGAAGACGAAAAAGGATTTAAATATCCAGTAATAGATAAAGAAAAATGTATAGAATGCGGACTTTGTAGAAAAGTGTGCCCAGTATTAAATAATGAGAAAGTCGAAAATAAGCCAACAGCATATTCAGCATATAATAAGGATGAAAATGTAAGGAAAAAAAGCTCATCAGGTGGAATTTTTACATTAATTGCAGAAGAGATACTAGAAAGAGATGGAGTTATATTTGGAGCAAGCTTTGATGAAGAATTTAATGTCTATCACACATATATTGAAAACAAAAAAGAACTAGGAAAATTTAGGGGATCAAAATATGTACAAAGCTCAATAGGAGACACATATAAAAAAGCAAGAGAATTTTTAGAAAACAATAGATATGTTTTATTTACAGGAACACCTTGCCAAGTAGAAGGGCTAAAAAGTTTTCTTAGAAAAAATTATGATAAATTATATACACAAGACATAATTTGCCATGGTGTACCATCTCCTAAAGTTTGGGAAAAATACAAAGAATATAGAAAAGAAATAGATAAAGGAAATTTGCAAGAAATTAGCTTTAGAAATAAAGATAATGGTTGGAAAGAATATAATGTGAATTTTGAATATGATAATAATAAATATATAAATAATCATAATAAAGATTTATATATTAAAGCATTTTTACAAGACATAGCACTAAGAGATTCATGTTATAACTGTTTATTCAAAAAGAAAAATAGAATATCAGATATAACTTTAGCCGATTTTTGGGGAATAGAAAATGTATTACCTGAAATGGATGATAATAAAGGTACATCATTAGTAATTGTAAATTCTAACAAAGGAAAAGAATTAATTGAAAAGATAAAAAACAAAATAATATACCAAGAGGTTAATTTTGAAGAAGCAATTAAGTGCAATCCAAGTATGACCAAGTCAGTAGGAATGAATAAAAATAGGGATAAGTTTTTTGATAATATTGATAATATGAAATTTGATAAACTGGTAAAAAAATATACATCTCATAATAATATAATAAAGAGGGCTTTAGGAAAGATAAAAAGGATTATTAAAAGAAAATAATTAATAAAAAGTCTTAAGGAGACAAAATGAAACAAAAAACAAAAATAACTATATCAGCTATTCTTGTAGTAATATGGATGGCTGTAATATTTTGCTTTTCTGCAGTACCAGCAGATGAATCAAATAAACAGAGTTTAAATATTGTAAATAAAGCAATAGAGAAATTTGAAGCAAAATCAAGTTTCAATGACAATACACCAAATTTAAATAATGTAAAGAATAACATACAAAACAATACTACAACGCAACAATTACAATATATATCTAAAAACAAAAACTTAATATTAGAGCTAAACAAAGTACTACGTAAATTTGCTCATGCATCTGTGTACTTTATATTATACATGTTGATATTAAACTTGATATACCAAGTAAAACAAGAATACAAGTTTACATATTGTATGATATCAATTATGGTATGCTTTCTATATGCGTGTACAGATGAATTCCATCAGCTATTTGTAGATGGAAGAGCAGGGCTATTTTCAGATGTATTAATTGATACACTAGGTGCAACAGTAAGTTTTATATTTGTTGAAATAATATATAAAATAATTACTTTAATACATCAAAAAAAATAAAAAATATTAAATCAAAATAAAAAATTAACACAAAAAGGTAATTGCTAAGATATACCAAATTAATGAAATTGTCAAAAACCAATGCTTAAAAATGGAAAATGACAAAAATGTTACAAAAATGACGGAAAGATGACAAAAATATAACATAAATTAACAATCTTTTTTGCAAAAAGTCTTTACATAATCGACAAAATAGTGTATAATAAATTTAGTGGACAAGTTAAACGTCTATACAAAAATATGGAACTAAAGGTTCCATTTTATAAAGTAAAAATAAAATAAGAGGGAGGTATTGATTGTGATAGAAGTTGCTACAAAAATTAATTCTACAATAGATAAAGAAGTAGAAAGAAATATTATAGTAACCAAATCTCAAAATACAGTTTATAATATAGTAAAAAGACTATTTGATATTGTTGCAGGACTTATAGGGACAATAATATTAATACCACTTACACTATTTGTAATAGCTTTAAGATTTATAAAAAATGAACATGATGGACCAATTTTTTATGAACAGCTACGAATAGGAAAAGATGGAAAAGTATTTAGATTTTATAAATTTAGAACAATGTATATAGGAGCTGATAAAAAACTTGAAGAATACTTAGCTTCAAATAAAGAAGCAAGAGAAGAATATAAAATAAACAAAAAACTAAGAAATGATCCACGAATTACAAAAGTAGGAAAGATATTAAGAAAAACAAGTTTAGATGAATTTCCACAATTTTTAAATGTCTTGATGGGACATATGCACTTAGTAGGACCTAGACCATATTTAATAAGAGAAAAAGAAGATATAGGTGGATATTATAAATACATAATCCAATGTAAACCAGGAATAACTGGTTATTGGCAAGTAAATGGAAGAAACAATACAAGTTTTGAGAAAAGGTTACAATGTGATCAATATTACATACAAAATAAAAGTCTAAAACTAGACTTAAAAATAATATTAAAAACAATAACAACAGTAATAAAAAGAACTGGAGCAATCTAATAAAACAAAAAATATAGTGATTATAATACACTGATGAATCAATAATTATCAAGTAAAATAATCTAAAATAATTAATAAAAGTAAAAAATAAAATAGCAAGAATTTTAAAATTTTTGCTATTTTTTTTACTAAAATCTTGCATACTAAAATTTACTATGTTAAAATGTAAATTGTATAAAAATATTTGACTAGAGAAAAAAAGATAAAAAACAAAAAACTAATATTTATTCCAAAATATAGGAAAGATATTAATTTGAAAAATACTTTAATCGTTTTTATTAAAAACGAGTGAAAGGAATTAAAGAAAAATGGAAGAAATTGATATTAAAGAATTTTTAAAATCTTATGCGCAAAGATGGTACATAATAGCAATAGCAGTAGTATTATGTGCAAGTATTGGAGTTACTTATAGTAAAATGTTTAAAGAGCAAAAATACACAGCTACAGCAACAATGCTACTTGCAAAATCAAGCGAAGCAGTTAACTCTGGTACAGTTGACATACAAGGAATAACAACAACTGATATAACTATAAATAATCAATTAATAGCAACATACCAGGTATTAGCACAAAGTTCAAATGTAGTAAGGGAAGTATTAGACAATTTGAGTTTGACAGATGTAAATGAAAACCAATTAAAATCTATGATAAAAGTAACATCAAAAACAGGAACACAAGTAATACAGGTGTCAGTTACTGATACAAATCCATATAGAGCAACTAGAATAGCAAATGAACTTACAAATGTATTTATAAAACAAATAAAAGAATGGTATAAAATGGATAACATAAATATAGTAGATCAAGCAGAACAACCAGAATATCCAAGTAATATAAATACTAAGAAAACATTTGCAATATCAGCAGGAATAGGACTTGTATTATCAGTAGGAATACTTACGTTAATAAAACTACTTGATAACACAATTAATAGTGCAAAAGATATAGAAAGAGAGCTAGGACTTCCAGTATTATCAGAATTACCATTAGTAAAATTTAACTAAAAATACAAGCTATTAATATTGAAAATATATAAAAAGTAAAATTTTAATATAAATAAAATGTGATTTAAAAAGTATAAATTCAATATGAGATTAACATAATAAAAAATAGAAAAGAAAGAATATATTTATAAATATATTATGTGAGGAAAAACAAGTGAAAAAGGAATTAATAACCAAACTAGATCCTAAGTCACCAGTATCAGAAGCATTTAGAATATTAAGAACTAATATTCAATATATGGGAAAAAAGGAAAACGGAGAATCAGTATTGTTCACAAGTACAGTACAAGGAGAAGGAAAATCATGGATTGCAGCTAATACTGCAATCACATTTGCACAAACTGGGAAAAAAGTAGTATTAATAGACGCAGATATGAGAAGACCACGTCAAAATAATATATTTGGTGTAGATATGTATCCAGGGCTATCAAATTATTTATCAGGAATGACAAGTGGAGGAATAGAAAAAAATATTGACATAAAATTATGTCTACAGACAACAGATGTTGACAATTTATTTGTAATACCAGCAGGTAATATTCCACCAAATCCAGCAGAGCTTTTAAACTCTGAAAAAACTACAAATTTACTAAAGCAGTTAAAAGAAATATTTGATATAATTATAATAGATAGTGCACCATGTCTAATAGTTACTGACTCAGCAATTTTATCAAGACATGTTGACTATACAATATTAGTAGCATCACAAAAAAGCACAAAAATTGATGATATAAAAGAAGCAAAAAAGCAAATTGAAAATGTTGGTGGACGTGTAGTAGGTGTAGTATTAAATAAAGTTAAATTATCTAAGAAAAAATATGAAAACCATTATTATTATTCACAACATGAAACACATAATAGAGAAGAAAAAGAGGATATACCAAGTTTTAAAATAGAGAGAATATTAAACAAAGAAAATGAAAATGAAATGCGTTCAATAGCAGATGATATAAAATTTAATAATAGTTACAATAATACTTACAAACCAAATTTTGAGCAAAGTTATACTAAACATGACTTAAGTAAAAATCAAAATAATTATACTAATTTATATGATGCAAGCAATGAACCAAATAGTTACAATAATTTATCTAATTCAAAACACATTGAAACTAATATAAATGGAATGTATGACATATTTAACTCAAAAGAGGATGATAAATAGTACATAATATATGAAGGGAAAATAAATAATGATAGATATGCATACGCATATTCTGCCAGGCATTGATGATGGTTCAAGAAATTTGGACCAAACAATGCAAATGATTAAGGAAGCAGAACAAGCAGGATTTAAAGAAATAATTACAACTTCACATTATATTGAGAATGAATATGATGTAAATAGTATAAGAAGACAAGAAATGATAGAAAGCTTACAAAAGAAGCTAGGTGAAAGTAATATAAATGTTAAATTGCATAATGGAGCAGAAGCATTTATAAGTGCAAATTTAACAGAACTAATAAGAAAGCAAACTATACCAACACTTGCAAATAGTAGATATGTACTATTTGAAATACCAATGCACTTAGAAGTATTATATTTAGACAGAACAATAGAAGAATTAATAACTTCAAAATACAAGCCAATAATAGCACATCCTGAAAGGTATGATATAGTTAGAGAAAATCCTAATATAGCAGTAGAATGGGTTAGAAAAGGTGCTATGTTACAATCCAATTATGGAAGTATAGTAGGTAAATATGGAAATAAATCAAAGCAAACTATAATAAAGCTATTAAAAGCAAATGCAATACATTTCTTAGGAACTGATACACATGCACCAAAGACAACATACACTCAAATAGAGGATATAATGAAAAAATTATCAAAGATAATTGAAAAAATTAAGATGATAGAATTAACAGAAGAAAATCCAAAAAAAGTAATAAATAATGAATTTATTAGAATAGAAGAACCAGAAAATATAAAGAGACTTTGGGGATTTAAATAAATATAGATAGTATCAATTTAAATTGGTACTATTTTTTATAATGTAATATAAACATAAAATTAGTCAAATTACAAAAACAATGAAAAATCAGCAATAAACAATAATGAAAAACGACTGTTTTACTCAATGTTACAAAAATATTACAAAATTGCCAAAAAAAGAAAAAAATGTTAAAAAAAAATTAAGAAAAAGTATTGACTTTTATAATACAATAGAATAAAATATCAGCAGACAAACGAAAGAAAAGAAGGGAGGTGTATTGTGTAAGCCAAAGTGGGAACAGCTTTTTCAAAAGGCAAGCATACCAAAGAACGTGAAGGCAAAAAAAATAGTAAAAAGAAAATAGCTTTAATATTAGTAGTAATCTTATTAATTACGGGTGTAATAGTATATGCCACTGTAATAAAAGATAAACACTTGGGAAATAAAGCCGAAAACGAAACGAACATAGTTAATGAAGCCAATAATATCATAGATGATGAAGATGAAGAAATTGAAATGCTGGAAGAAAACGATGTTCCAGAGGAAGAAGCTAAAAGCCCAGCGCAAGACGATTTCCCAGACCAGATTGGAGGATATCAGGTTATAGGGCAAATAGTAATTGATAAGATTGGTGTAAAAAAATCCATATTAAATCAAACTACTAATAAAGCACTAAAACTCTCAGTAACACATTTCTATGGTGCAAAAGTAAACAAGCCAGGGAATATGGTAGTAACGGGACATAACATAAGCACACAGTTTGGACGCTTGAAAGAACTAAGTATTGGAGATACATTTTATGTAATCAACAAAGCAGATGGTTCAAGTGTTACATACAAGATTTATGATATATTCACGTCAATGCCAGACGATACCGATAGAGGTATTAACCAAAATACAAATGGTAGGAGAGAAGTAACTTTGGTAACTTGCAATCCAGGAGGATTAACTAGACGTATATTCAAGGCTCGAGAGGTATAGCAAACGAGGACCTCAAAAAACAAAAAAGAAAAAAATCAAAAATTTAGGAGGATTTTAAAATGAAAAAAACAATTATAGGAATTATGACAATAGTAGCAATGTTAGTTGCTATATTAGGAACAAATGTTAACGCAGCAGAAATGAGCGTACCAACAGAAGTAAAAGCAGGAGAAAATGTAACAGTTACAATATCTGTACCAACAGATACAAGTAGATACAACTTAAAATTAGCATACAATACAGATTTATTAGAATATGTAACAACAAAATCAGGAGATTTAGCTCCAGAAGTAGGAAATAGAAATGGTGTGTTAAGTTTAGCAGCTGCTAGTACTTCACAAACAGTAAATACAGGAAAAATTGAAATGACATTCAAAGCAAAAGCTGATATAACAGAAAATAAAGAAGCTAATTTTGAAGTTACTGAATTCAAAGCAAATGGAACAGCAGAAACACTACCAGCAGTTAAAACAACAATAGTAGTTGAAGCAGCAGAACCAACACCAACACCAGAAGTTCCAGACGTAACAGATACACCAGCTCCAACAGGAACACAAACACCAGCTCCAACAGGAACAACAAAACCATCAGATGATGGAAAAGTTAAATATCCACAAACAGGTGCACCAGTATATGCATATGTTGCAGGAATAGCTTTAGTAGTAATAGTAGCAGGAGCAGTTTTAGCAATAAGAAAAAACAAATAATTTAAAAATATATTACTTTTATGTAATTTATAATAAGTATAGACTATTACAAAAGTAATAAGTAATAGTCTATATACACAAAATAATGTTCATTAAATTAAATATATTATAATAAAATATATTAAATTAAATAATATTTTTAGGAGGAATTCAAAGTGAATAAAAATTTAAAAGTAGTTTCATCTTTAGCATTAGCAGGTATATTAGCAACAACTGGTTTAGCTGGTTTATCTAAAGTTTCTGCAGCTGAAGTTGACCCATCAACAAGAAGTTTAGGAAAATATGCAACTTTAGGTGGAGTTGAAAATGTAGTACCATATATATTAAATGTGGGAGACAACGTAACAATAAAAGATTTAAAAAATGAATTTAACATTACAGCTTTTAATGGAAATACTGTTGCATCAGAAGATACAATAGTTGGAACAGGAGATACATTCAAATCTGGAAGTACAACATATACTGTAATAGTTTATGGAGATACAAATGGAGATGGTTTAGTAGATTCAGATGATGCATTTGATATGCTTAGCCACTATGTAGGAAATAAAACATTAAGTGGAGTATACTTAGAAGCAGCAAATGTTGAAGATACAATACAAAATGTAGTAGATTCAGATGATGCTTATAGAACAAAAGGTTTCTATGTAGGAAACGTTACAACATCAAGAGATAGAAAACCAACAAATGTTCAACCAGTTGAAGGTGGATATACACTAACAGTTGGTGCAAACAATGTTGTTAATAATCAAAACTTTGATAATTCAGTAGATGCTGATAATTTAAAACTTGTTGTAGATGTTGATAATTCTAAAATATCTAATGAAACAAAGACATTAGAATTAAATGTATATGATGCAAATGGTGCAGAAGTAGTAAAAGGTGTATCAATAGGTAGCCTTGCTGCAAACTCAAACAAAGCTGAAATAACAGGTAAAGATTTAAGTTCAGATTTAGGAATTGCTACAGATGGAACAAAAAACGGAACATATACATTAGAACTAGTAGATGCTACAAAAACAAAGAAGGTTATATTAGCAAGAACTAATATAAATGTAAAAATTCTTACTCCAGCAGCTGCAAAAATAAATGTAACACGTCAAAGTGCTACAACAGCAGCATTATCTTTAGAAGGATATGGAGAAGGAAAAATAGTTAAGGTTGAATATACTATTGATGGAGTAACAAAATCTTTTGAGAATGTAAGCAACAAATTAGCAAACAAAGCACTTGACTATGTATTACCAGATGGAAACAAAACTATGAGCCTAGTTTTAACAGATGAATTTGGTAATAAAGCTACAATACCTAATGTAGGAATACCAAAATATGGAGCAACAACTGAAGAAGCAGTAGTTAAAGTAAAAGCACCAGTATTAAAAGAAGTAACAGTAGCAGAATTTACAATTTTAGATAAAGATGAAAATGCTAAATCAGTAACAGGAGAAGCTGTTCTATATGATGGAAACGGAAAAATAGTTGCAGTAAAACCTATTAGCAATGCAAATAAAGTTGACTTTACAAGTAATATGGCTAAAGCTGGAAAATATAAAGTTGGTATAACTGTTACAGGAGATGCAATAGATACAACTAATTCAGCAGAAGTAGTATCTGATGTTGTAGAAGTTAAAGAATTAAATGTTGTAACAGCTGTAGAATTCAATGTTACAAAAGATGGAGACAAGGTAATTACATTTGCTGATTCAAATAAAAAAGAAAATGTAGATGCAACTACACCATATACTGTTACATTTGAAAAATTAGATTCTAACAATGAATATCAAGCAGATAATACAGTTACTGCTACAGTAGATGTTGAAAAACATACTGCCACAATAACAGGATTAGCAGCAAATACAATATATAGAGCAACAATCGTTGTAAACAAAAATGCAAATCAATTAGAATATGTTGAAAATACAAAACCAGCAACTTCAACACCATTCTTCTACATTGATGCAACTACATTACTTGGAGCTTTAGATTCAAGAACAGATAAATCATTAACATATGTTTTAGCTAACCCTATAGCAGTTAATGGAACAGATGCTACATATAAAGCAGAAGTAAACAAAGTTCTAAAAGATGCAAATAACCAAGATTATACATTAGAAAATAACAAGGAAACAAAAAATGCTGTAGTTACAGTAGATAAAGATGATGCTACAAAGAAATATTTAACAATTGAAGGTTTAGCACAAGACCAAAGATATGTTGTTAAAATAATAGCAACAGTTGGAAATGTAACTGGAGAATCAGGCTTAGTTGGATATGTTACAGGAAGCTATGCAACAGCACCAAGCACATATGCAACAGCACCAGCAATTAATGGATTAAAAGTTGTAAAAGGTGATTTAGATGTTGAAGCTGATAAAGCAAAAGCAGTTGCAAACACATTATTTGTAAATGTAGATGGTAAAGTAGTTATAAATGGAGATATTGAAAATCCTATTACAATAGGAAGCAACAATTATGCACCAGAATTTAATGATATTTTAACATTTGCTTCAACATTAGTTGAAAATGATAAAATAACAGTAAACGATACAAAAATAACTCTTGCATTAACAGAAGATAAGAGTGCAAGTGGTGACACTGTAACAATACCAGCAACTAAATTTGAAGGAAAAGAAGTTGAAGTTATTGGAAATGGAATTGCTAGTGACAGAACTGTAGAAGTAGAAAGCGGAGCAAAATTATCAAAACTTTCTGTTGGAGGAAATGGATTAATATTAGCATTAACTAATAATGATGCAGATACAGAAGTTTACTTAAATAATGGTGCTGAAGTTACAGGAGAAAATACATATACATTAGTAAAGGGTTCTACAGCTACAATAAATGGTATAACAGCTAAAACAACAAATACTAATATGTCAATTACAGCTGATGATAATAAGGAATTAACAGTTAACGCTCCAAAAGGAGATATCAATACAGACTTAACATTCACAAACAACAACAATGGTAGATATGATGTAACTAAACCAGCTACAATACACTTTGCTTCAAATGACCAAACATCAAGAATTTCTGGAACAGTTAAAATTAACTCAGAAGCTGGAGAAGTTAAAGTAACATCACCTAATGATGGTTCATTAGATGTTACAAAGCTTAACTTAGCTATTGATGTTAAGGATGCTAATGTTGATATCACAGGATTTACTGATGGTGCAAAAGTTAATGTTACAATTGCAACAACAGAAAAAGAGGATCCTGCTGATGACAATACATTAACAGCAAAATTAGGAAAATCTAAATTAGATATGTTAGACAAATTAACAACTAAAGTAGCTAATAATGATTCAGTTGTATTACAAAAATATGCAGTTGATGAAAAAATCACACTTTCATCAGGTAAAGAACTTAGTGAAGCAGATACAAAATTAATGCAAGAATTCATTGACTCATTTGGAATTAACAATGAAAATGTTACTATGACATTTACTAATATTGCTAAGGGAGAAGTTACAATAACAGTTAAAGGTGATACAAAAGTTGATCTTTCAGGATTTGCAACATATGGAGACTAGTAATTACTAAATACGATTTTAAAATCCAAATATAGTAATAGATAAGAGAAGTAATCAATTATGGTTACTTCTTTTCAAATATATAGAAAAAATAGATTGTATAATGTAAAAAATAATTGGAGAGAAAATATGAAAAAATTAGACTTTACAAAAGAAAAGTTAGAACTTTTCTTAATAACTGAATTATTAATATGTAAGTCATATAATAATAGCAACGTAATAAAAGAAACAGCAGAATATATATCAAAAAGCTTTTGTCAATTTTATAAATTTAGTAGCGACAATCAGGAATATAAAGCAATGTATGATTTTGCAAAAGAAAGCACTGAGTATATGAATAGACTATCTGCAATTACTGGTATGTACAGCACTTTAGAACAGTTCTTAAAAGTATCATTAAATCCATCTAATGACTATAAAAAATCATTAGAGGAAAAAATAGAAAGTGTATGTGAAAAATATAAGTATAGTAGAAGGATAATACCTATTATGATATATATAACAAATATAGAATGATTAATAATTCCATAAAACATGGCAATCCTAAAAGACAACTATTTCAAGAATATCCTGAATTAGAAAATAAAGAATGCAATATAAAGAGATATGGGACTATATTAGATTCAAGTCTTAATATAACAGATGAAGATGTTAGTGAATGTTGTTCAGTACTATGTAAATTTGCATTAGAAATGTATTATTATTTTGAAAATTATGAATAAAATTAAATAGTCCAAACTAAAATACCTTATTATTATAATAAAAAATATTTTAACACAAAGCGTAATTGCGAGAATAGAAAGTGGAACATATTCACCAACAATAAACACTTTAATGAAGTATTTATTGCCCATGGGATATACAATAAAAGTTGTTCCAGTAAATTCTTTAAAAGATAGAAGTAAATAGAAACATATAACAGAGATGAATAATAAATTTATAAAAATTTATTACAATTTAAGTTGTTAAAAAATATAAAAGATAATAACCCAGAGACCCAGCCATGAAGGCTGGGTCTCTGGGTATTGCTATAACAAAATAAAAGGAAAGTTGTTGTTAGAATTTTCTATCTGTATAAAATGCTCTCTTTCCAGCAATAGACGGTGTAAGCAAAAAAATTAAATTACTTACATAAGGGTGCTTCTTCAATCTCTTTGGTTTATAAGTAACATTTGCATAGACTTTTTTAAACAAAGTCAATATATTGTCAAACTTGGTTTTGAGCAAGGCATCGATGTTTTTCTCCTTGTAGAACTTAAAGATAAGTTCCAACAAGCATCTAAAATAAATGTAAAGACCATCGAGAGCCATAACTCCAACCATAAGTATAATAGAGCAAAGGAGCATCAGCCTGATTATAATGTATACAAACTCAATCGATTTGCTAAGGGGCAGAATCGAGAGGATGTAGAAAACAACCATAACTATGGATGCTTGCGTTAAAAAAGTAAAAAACTTATCTTGCAGTCTTACAATTTCAAGACTACACTTTTCAAGCCCAATTAATGGCAGAGAGTATTTAGTGAAAAGATTTTTTACTTTTGGGGCAATAGCGACCAGGGAGTATAAACGTATAAAGATTACCAGCAAGGCGGTAGGCAGCGAAACGCCGACGGTGAGCGAAACGATAACACTGTGGAGCATGTAGTAGTTGGCGTTGAGCATCGCAGAGAAGAACAAAACGGAAAGAATAAACGTGCAGTTGAAAAGAAAGAAAATCACATTTACCAGGATGATGGCCTCGTTCTTAGTCATAGTATTCTTTTTCATTTTACACCTCATTGAATCATCATAAGTTGTTAGGTATTTTCAGGTAAAAGTAGTGATGGTTATTTTTGTGTTTCCCATTTGTGCTTCTGATTTTGGATAATATTATACTTTGTTGTTTTGCTTGATCCCTCCTTTTTATATTATATTCATGGTTTGTAGTAACTTGTTTGACTTTTTTTTTAGGATGTCCAACAGAGAATATATATTAAAGCATATCCCTTATAAATATGCTGTTTACATAACACTATTATATCATAAAATTTATGTAAACTGCAAGAGAAAAACCAAAAATTGTTAAAAAAATGATAAAATACTGGAAAATATTAAAGAAAATTATTGAAATCAATAAAAAAATTTATTATAATAGCATAAAAACAGAAGATTTTAAACAAATAAGAGATATAAAGTTATAAGCTTTGGTATATTAAATAAAACCATAAAAGAATGTATAAAAATTGATTTTAAATCTGTGCTGTTAATATAGAAAAAGGAAGAGATTAATGAATTTTGTAAAAGAAAACTGGAACAATAATGATATTGAAGAATTTAATAAATATTTAAAAAGCATAAAAAGAGAAGACAAGATAGAATTTGCTAAAAAAACAATAAATACAAATATGGAGCTTTTAGGAATACCAACACTAGACTTAAGAAAAATTTCAAAAGAAATTAGTAAGGGAAACTATTTAAGCTATTTAGAAAAGGCTAATAATGACTACTATGAAAATACAATAATAAATGCATTATTAATAAACAATATAAATGATATTGAAACAAAAAAACAATATATTTCAAAAGTAGTAATTGATAACTGGGCAACAGTTGATATAATGACATTTAAAATCAAGGGAAAAGAAAAGCAATATTTGGAATTAGCTAAAGAATATATTAAAAATAATCATTCATTTATTAGCAGAATTGGAGTTAGGATATTATTTAATTATACTGCTTTAACAGATTTAACAGAAATATTTGAAATAATAGATACATTATATAGTGAAGAGGAATACTATGTTAATATGGCTGTAGCATGGCTTATGTGCGAAATAGTAATAAAGAATAGAAATCAAGCATTTGAATACTTGAAACATCATAAACTAAATAAATTTACAATAAATAAATCAATATCAAAATGCAGAGATAGTTATAGAGTTAGTAATGATGACAAAGAAAAGCTAAAAGAATATAGAATTAAGTAGAAGTAACATATAAATAAATATGCCATAAAATATATCAATAATTATTAGAAAGGACTATAACATGGCAAAGAAGATTATTATTTTAATTATAGCATTTATAATAATTATAGGTGGAATGTTAATATATAGTGCTAATGAAAAAAATTTTTCTAAAAAAGATATGCAAATAGAAAAAGTCATACCAAGGACTGACGACAAAATTCCAGAAGAGTGGAGAGATAATGGAATATTTACAAAATACTATAATATGGCTTATGATGCGTTAAATACACTGACAATAGAAGAAAAGATAGGACAAATATTTTTAGTAAGATATAATGAAGAAAATGCAATAGAAAACATACATAATTATAATTTTGGGGGATATATATTTTTTGAAAAAGATTTCAAAGATAAGACAAAAGAACAAGTTATTGCAATGATTAGTAATGTACAAAATGTATCAAAAATTCCTCTAATTACAGCAGTTGACGAAGAGGGAGGAAGCGTAGTTAGAATAAGTAGTAATAGTAATTTAACACCAGGTAAATTTAAAGCACCGCAACTATTATATAAGGAAGGTGGACTTGATTTAATAAAACAAGATATAATTGAAAAAAGTAAAGTATTATATGAGTTAGGATTAAATTTGAATTTGGCACCAGTAGTTGATATTGCAACAAGCACTAATGATTATATGTATAAAAGAAGTTTAGGTGAAAATAAGGAAATTACGTCAGAGTATGCTGAAAATGTAATAAAAACAAGTAAAGAAACAAAAGTATCATATTGCTTGAAGCATTTTCCACGGATATGGAAATAATAAAGATACACATAAATCAAGTTCAGTTGATTTAAGAAGTTATGAGAGCATAATAAACAATGACTGTATTCCATTTAAAGTTGGAATTGAAGCAGGAGCGGAAGCAGTGCTTGTTAGTCATAATATAGTAACCAGCATTGATAGTGAAAATCCAGCTACATTATCTAAAGAAGTTCACAGAATTTTACAAGAAACTTTGGGCTTCACAGGAATTATTATTACCGATGATTTAGCAATGGAAGCAACAAAAATGCCAAATGCTACTGAAAAGGCAATACTTGCTGGAAATGATTTAATCATTGTAACTGATTATGAGAACAGCATAAATGAAGTAAAAAATGCGATAAATGAAGGAAGAATTGATATAAATGTGATTGATAAAATGGCTTTTAAGATATTATCATGGAAATATTATAAGGGGTTAATAAAATAAAGTTTACAAAATTTGGTATAAAATATTGACAAATATGAGAAAATGGTATATAATACCAATAACATTTGAATAGACACTTAAAAGGAGTACATACTTTGCAATATATTGGAAAAATTAATACAGAATATTTTAAAAAGATTTCAGATAATATATATACCATGAAGTCATATTAACAGATAAACAGAGGGAACATATTATAAAGAGGTATCCAGAAGTATTAGAAAAATATGAAAAATATTTTACAGAGATTATTGAATATCCTGATTATATTCTAAAAGATAAAACTAGAGACGATACAGCGTTATTATTAAAAACTATAGAAAAAAGTGAAACAAGGGGAACAGTTAACTTAGTAATAAGATTAGCAGTAGAGGGAGATAATTTAGGTAATAAAAATTCCATAATAACGTGTATACCAATTGGCGAAAACGGATTGAAAACATATAAGAAAAATGGAGACATTATATGGAAAAAAACAGACAAAAATGAATAATTGTTATATAATATAAGTACAATATAATGAGTTATTTGAGGTGGTAAAATGTTGCAACCACACACCCTAGAGGTCAAAAGAGATGTAGGAAAGGCGACACCTACCAAATAACTGATAATAAAAGGGCTATGTTTTCATAGCTCTTTTAAAATATTGTAATAACATATAGACTTTTTTTATTAAATCATATAAAATAAAAAAGTAGTACTAAAATGAAATTAAATGTTAAAAATAAAATAATAGTAAATGAAAGGAATAAAAAAGATGGAAAAAGCAAAAGTTTATTTTACAAAGGAAATTACACCAGAAAGTTTAGTTAAAATTTATGAAGCATTGGGAGTAAAATTACAAGGAAAAGTAGCAGTAAAATTGCATTCAGGAGAAGAAGGAAATCAAAACTATTTAAAACCAGAATTTGCAAAAGCAATAGTAGAAAAAGTAAATGGAACAGTAGTTGAATGTAATACAGCATATGAGGGGGCAAGAGATACAACTGAAAAGCATAAGAAATTAATGGACAAGCATGGTTGGACCAAGTACTTTAATGTAGATATTATGGATGCAGAAGGACCAGATAAAATATTAGAAATTCCAAATGGAAAAGTAATAAAGAAAGATTATGTAGGAAAAAATATTAATAATTATGACTCAATGTTAGTACTATCACATTTTAAAGGACATCCTATGGGTGGATATGGCGGAGCAATAAAACAATTATCAATAGGAATGGCTTCTTCGTATGGCAAAGCATATATACATGGTGCAGGAAATGCAGAAGGAGATTATTTCGCAACAGACCAAGGCAAGTTTTTAGAAGCAATGGCAGATTCAGCATCAGCAGTTGCAAAATACTTTGAAAACAACATTATATATATAAATGTAATGTGTAATTTATCAGTAGACTGTGATTGTTGTGCTGTTGCAGAAGATCCATGCATGGAAGATATAGGAATACTTGCAAGTCTAGATCCAATAGCAATAGACCAAGCTTGTATTGATTTAATTTATAATTCTAAAGACAAAGGAAGAGATCATTTCGTAGAAAGAGTTGAAAGACAACATGGAGTTCATACAATAGAAGCATCAGCAGAACTTGGCTTTGGAACAAGAGAATATGAATTGATTAAGATAGACTAAAAACAACAAATGGTACCAATTCACTCAATTATTATAAAATAAGGATTAGTTATTTTGTACGAATAAAATACTCCAAAAGTTTGGGAAAGTACAATAAATAGACTAATCCTTATTAAGTTACTTTTTGGTATTTTTAGATATCTCAGTTGTATTTCTGCAAATTAATAGTTTTATTAATGAAAACTCATAAAACACTCTTAGAAGAATATTTCCTAAAACTAATGTAGATAAAAACAATAAGAAATTTACACCAATTAGTGAAAAAGATGATAATGTTATGTATAAAGCAAATATTAAATATGTAACTTTTAATAATATTTCTAAAAACATTTTATCAAATGACAAAAAATGATATAGCCATCCAAGAAATCCATTAAATTTACTTTCATTCTTTTTATTCAAAAATAAAAAGTAAATTAAAAGTCCACCAACAATAGCTAGAATGATTGAAGCTATCATCCATACAGCACTTGTGCTACTTAATGAAGTAGAGTGTGTACCATAATTGGTTGACCTTGCAAAACTGTTCACTCCCATTTTATAATCCTCCTTTCTAATTTTACATATTTTACCATAAAATACCAATAAAGTCAATATTATGTTAATAAAAATATTAACCAAAAAAGCACACGAAAAAACGTGTGCTCTTTTGGTTAGCATAATCTAACTAATATAATATAGAACTAGATTAGCTAAAAACAGTAAGTTGATAATTTAATCTGAAAGGTAGTTATAATTAAATAAGGTGCAGTCTTTGTCAATTACAGGACCATCTTCAGTCCACTTCCAGGGAACGAGGTTATTAGACAGGTAGTAGAAAGTATCCATAGAGTAACTTGCTCCCCAAACAACAAAATCATAAATCTTTCCTAAAAACTTTATTCTTGACACATTATAATCAGGGAAGGTATATAGATATTGCATATTGGTGATGGGGTCAGTAGTTACAAGAAGTAGGACATCTGCTCTTTCATAATAATAAAGATAGGGCTCATGATACCAATAGTGCATTTGATTTCTTGTCAACACTATTTTTTTCATTTTTATTCATAAAGTTAATAAAACAAGCAGATGAAAATCCTAATGGCAAGTTAAAAGTTGAAACATCATTAATATTAGATGAGTTTACTAATATTGGAAGAATCGTAGATTTTGAAAAGAAACTTGCAACAACTAGAAGTAGAGGAATTAATATATTTATGATATTTCAAAATATTGCACAATTAAAAAATAGGTATGATAATGACATTTGGCAAGAAATACTTGGAAATGCAGATACTAAAATATGTATGGGAGCAGGAGATATTTTAACAGCAGAATATATTACAGAGTATTTAGGTGTATCAACTGTAGAAACTAATTCAATCAAAAAAGAAGCGGGATTTGATGGGAATTTTACATATGGAATGGAAAGTGTATCAACAAATAAAAGAAATTTAATGAATCCAGACGAATTATTAAAACTCGATAATAATAAAGAAATTGTAATTGTAAGAGGTAGAAAACCTTTTATATGTAATAAATATGATTATTCCAAACACTCAGAAGCATCAAAGCTAGAAGATATGACAATAGAAGAACAAAAGAAACGATTTAAGGATGAAAAAATCGATAATGTAAATAGTAATTATAATATAGAGAAAGTATATAGTTTTAAAGATTTTTAAGGAAAGGAGAAACTTATGAGAGATGAATTACAAGAAAAAATTTTATGGCAAAATATTAATTCATCTAAAGAAAAAGGCAAAATTTTAATAGGAAAATCTAGGTTTAAAATAGATATGTCACAAGTAAATTGAAAAATAAATATTGAAAGAGAGCACAAAAAATGATATTGTTTAAGTGACGAAAAATAAACATATCGGAGGTGCTCTCTTATGAATAATAATATCACACAAAAACTAAAATATAAAGAGTCTGTAATAAAATTTTCATATAAATATGGAGTAACAAAGGCAGCAATTAAGTTTTGTGAATGTAAAAGAACAATATATAGATGGATGGAAAGATATGATGGAACATTGGAAAGCTTAAAAGATAAATCAAGACGCCCCCATTCACATCCAAATCAACATACAGAGGAAGAAATAAAATTAATAAAAAATTATAAATCAAACAACAAAGATACAGGACTAGTAGTATTATGGGTAAAACTAAGAAGAGCAGGATATACAAGAACAATACAAGGATTATACCATGTAATGCAAAGAATGGGAATATATAAAAAGACGCCAAGTAAAAAGAAAGAAGCAGAAGTAACAGAGTATGTAGCAGGAGAATATCCAGGAGAAAAAATACAAATAGATGTAAAGTATGTACCAAAGAAATGCATGAGTCCAGAACTGCAAGAAATTGGAGAAAAATACTATCAATATACAGCGATAGATGAATAT
>CATKDT010000048.1 GCA_949746675.1 uncultured Clostridia bacterium | reverse complement strand
TATTATTACTCCATCTGCTGGTCCAATGTAATCTAATATCTTTGGTACTGTTCTATCTACTTCAAATATATATCCATCTACTATTGCTTGGCTTATCCTTGAATCTGTCCCTTCTTTTATATCTTCACCTATGCTATTTATTTTATCTGTTAGTTGTTCATCTGTTAATCCACTCTCATACTTTTGCATTTGCGCTTCGCCTAAAAGTAACTCTAGTGTCTCTCTTGCTTTTGCTTGTCCATATTTATCAGTTGCTTGTTCTGCTCTATTAAATAGTCCATCTTGGTTAAATACCATGCTTAAACTTACACCTGCCAAGATAAGTAAAACTATGATTGTTATTACAAGCGCAATTAGTGTGATACCATTGTTTTTCTTTAATTTTTCCTTATAGTTTTTTTCCATTTCATTTCTCCTTTTGTTTTTATTTTTTCCTTTTTTACAAAATTTATTACATAAATTACATTTTACAGTTTCATTATGTAATTAAATGTAAAAAGTCAACTTTTATAATGTTTTAATACTCCATTAATGTATTCTGTCTGTCCATATTATAATATACCAGTATTTATTTTGCAAGCATTTTTACTTGCATTTTGTAATTGTAATATATTTGTAATATTTTTACATATAATGTCGATTTTATTCTCATAAATTTCTGTATCGTTATGAAAACTTTTCTAACAACATAAAAAAAGAACCCTCCATGTTTTGTCTAACATTTTGGGTTCATCTTTTTTCAATAATTTAAGTTAATTTATTACATATCATCTTCATTATTATTTTTTTCTTTATTTTGCAATAATTGATTTACATTGTTGTTAGCATAGTCAACGCCTTGATTTTCGCTATTTCCTTGTACATTAGGTGTTTGCTGACTACTATTGTTTCCATTTGTTTGTTCATTGTTCGTTTGGTTATTATTTCTACTTGTCTGTGCACTGTCTGTATTAGTTTGAGTATTATTTGGATCTTCTTCTACTTTGATTGTTCCGTTTTGAGCGTTATTGGCTGAATTTGTAGCATAGCATTGTGAACCACAAGATTGACATTCTCCACTACATTTTTCTTCTTTCCAATCAAGTTCAATCATTTCGTGGCATTGAGGACATTTAATTTCTGTTTCACTCTTATAACTTTCATCTGTCAAAAACTCAAATCCACAATAAGGACAAGTGATTTCAAATTCACAATCATTATCATGCATTTGATCACATAAGAAGTCATCATCTTCGTAATCATCATTAACGTATATATCCTCTTCAATCATACTTAATTCTCGCTGAATTTTTTGAACTTTGTTTTCTAGTTTTGCTTGATTTTTTTCAATTTCAAGTATTCTATCTATTGAACTCATATATTCAATAATTAATTCGTTCATCTTTTCTTTCACGAATTCTAGCTCACTTGGATTTTGTATTTTTTGAGCTAACTCATTAAGTATTGTTTGATATTTTTTGTTTAAATCTGCCATAGATTTTTCCTTTCATTACACTCTTTCCATGTATTCACCTGTACGTGTATCAATTCTAATAACGTCACCAGTATTTATGAATAATGGAACTCTTACTTCTCCACCATTTTCAAGTGTAGCAGGTTTTGTAACATTTGATGATGATGTGTTTCCGCCAAATCCTGGTTCTGTGTATTTTATCTCCATTTCAACAAAGTTTGGAAGTTCTACTGCAAATACTTTTCCTTTATATGAAGCTAATTTTACGTTCATGTTTTCTTTTAAGAATCTTAATGAATCTCCTAAATCACTTTCATTTAATGATGTTTGTTCATATGTTTCATTATCCATAAAATAATATAATCCACCATCTTCATATAAGTATTGCATTTCCTTTTTTTCTATTTCAACTGCTTCAAATTTTGCAGAAGGGTTAAATGATTCTTCTCTAACGCTTCCTGATATTACATCTTTATATTTTGTTCTAACAAATGCTGCTCCTTTTCCTGGTTTTACGTGTTGAAAATCAACTACAGTATATGGTTTTCCATCCATCTCAAATACGACTCCTTTTCTGAAATCGCCTGCTGTTATCATTGCCATTATTATTACCCCTTTCGATATTATTTATACAATTTTTTACATATTTTATTTTACTACATAAATCAACAAAAATCAACCCCTTATGTAAACTTTGTCTAATGACGTTAAAATTCTATTTATTTTCTAAGTTTCTATTTATATAGTTCTCTAAGATATACACAGCTGCAATTGTGTCAACTAAAGCTTTCTGTCTTTTCCCTTTAACATTTAGAAAGTTCATTGTTTTGTATGCCTCAACAGTAGTAAGTCTTTCATCAACTTTAATAATAGGGATTTTGTTAAATCTAGATTTAAGTTTGTGTATAAAAAGGTCTGTTGTTTCCGACCTTTTACTTATACTTCCATCCATATTCAAAGGATTTCCTATTACTATTGTTGATACATTATATTCATTTATAATCTCTTCTAATCGTTTTAATAGTACTTTATCACTTCCATTAGAATTAATTGTCTCTAATCCTTGTGCTGTTATCCCCAGTGCATCAGTTATTGCTACTCCTGTTCGTGCTGCACCATAATCTATTCCTAAAATTCTACTCATATTACCTATCCTATTGGAATTATTTTTAATCCACCTCTATATATTCTTTAACCATCTTCTCTAAAAGCTCATCTCTTTCAACTTCTCTAATTAATTTTCTTGCTCCATTATGACTTGTTATATATGTTGGATCACCTGAAAGAATATATCCAACTATTTGATTAATTGGATTATATCCCTTTTCTTTTAAGTTATTATATACCTCTTTTAATATTTCTTTTGCTTTTGCATTTTCTTCTCTTTCGACTTTAAAACTTACTGTTTCGTCAGTTGCCATACTTATCCTCTCTTTCTCTTTATTTGTCTACTCTAGTCTCATCTATGAATTTCTTCAAAGTTACATTTGACAACCTATAGGTTATTTATAGTTGCTTCATCTGATGAGTCGATGAACTCTTCCATCTTTTTCAAAGCTCCATCCAAGGCTGTTCCTTTATAATATGTAGCAACTGCTACTCTTATTTTTGGACTAACTACGTTTTGTGCATTTCTTCTTTCGTCATCTTCTGGTATATTTTTATAATAATCTTGCTCATAATTAATTTGTAAAGATTCTACTTTTTGTTTCATGTCCTTCATAAAGTTCGTAACACCATTACCTTCAACTCCTGAGAATACTATTGCAAATTTGGGTCCCATATATCTAACAAATATATATTCACTTGCTAAATTTTCTTTCACATATTTTGAAACTGCTGTTACAACACTATTTCCAGTTTTTCTGCTTATTGTATCATTTATAATATTTAAGTTTACTATCTTAAACATACATATGCCTGACATTGTATATTTATCAACTGTTTTCTTTCCTTCTCCATATAAGTATTCTGCTGATTTAAGTCCTGAGAATAAATCATCTCTAACAGTATTTTCTATAGTTGCTTGATTTTCAACTGTCTTTAGTATTGTTACTATATTATTTCTTACTACTTCTAGTATAGTTGTATCGGTTTTGTCAAATTCATGCGGTTTGCTTCCTTCTATTATCCAATATCCTATGTAAATATTATCAACATATAAAGGAAAGAATATAGCACATTTTGCTCTTCCAAATTCCATTTTTTGATATGGCAATTTTTCATTTTCGTTATCAACTGTTATGTATTTTGGAGTTGCTTTTTTTATGCTATCTCCAAAAACTGGGTCTTTTTGTAAGCTCTTTAATGTTTCCCAGTGTTTTCTATCAACATTTGATGCTTTTATTTCATATTCAGCACCATTAAATACAACTATTGTTGAGTATTTTATAGAGTATTTATTTATTAATATATCATTAATATTTTCTAATTTTTCATTTATTGTTAAACTTTCTCCTAAGGTGTTCATAAAATCCTGTAAGACATTTAAACTTGTAATTCTTTGATTTAGGTTTGAATATGTTTCAACTTTTTTATGTATTGAATAATTATATAACATTAATGATACGACAATTAATACTAATATAACAATAAATGCTAATGCTATAATTTCAATTCCCAAAGGATTTACCTCATTTCTCGTATTTTATCATACGTTAAGTTATAGGAAATAAATATCTCCTATAACTTATTTTTTTAATAATTTGTTCTCATTTTATTTAGTGTATTATTCATGTCGTTTGAAAAGGTCATATCATCTTTTTTATTACTTCCGAAAAATCCTTTTCTTTTTTTTGGTTCCATATTATTATAGTTATTTGGTGTGTTTCCTCCGTTATTTCCTGCAATTAGTGGATATACTATATTTTTTAATTCATCTAAGCTTTGTATTAATCCTTTTGTATATCCATTTAATGAAAGATGACACATTGCAATATCTTCAATATATTTTATATAATTTTGTTCTTCAAATGATATTGTTACTGATTTTATGTTATCAGGATTAAATATATCTCTTTGTAATGTCATCGATGGTTCATTATATTTTGATAATCCACCAATTATCATCTTTGTATCAAGTTTGCTTGTTTTTATATATTTGTTAATTATTATTCTAAGTTTATTTTCATCCAACATATTGTTATTTTTCAAATCGCTTAATAGCTTTGTTAGTGGTTGAATTGTAAAAGCATCCATTGATTGAACTAAATATATCTCATTTGTAAGTCTGTAATATTCTTGATCTGTATCAAAGTCACAATCTAGTAATATTAAATCATATTTACTTGAAACATTTTGTATTATATCATTTGGACTTATCATTTCTGTATTGTCATCTGGAAGTCCTGTAAATACTGTTAAGTTTTTATTTACTGCTATTCCCTTTGGTTCACCGCTTTGCAAACTCTTCAAACTGTTTGCTGCAACTTGCATTAGATCTGCTTTATTATCTGTAAACATATAATATGCATTTCTATTTTTAGTTAAATCAAGTATTGCAGTATTTATTCCATTTTCTGAAAGTATTGATGCCAAATTATTTACAATGAATGATGTTCCATTTTTTGTAGTTCCTACAAATAATGCAATTTTTCCATTCTTAGCAACTAATCCCGCTGGTTCTTCAACAGTTGGCTCAATATTATCAATAAGGTCATTTGTTGGATTTATATTGTTGTCAAATATATCTGAGTTATTAGCTCCTGTTTGTTCTTGATTATTTGTTTGTTCATTCCCAAATGGGTTTTGATTATTATTCATTCCATTGTCATATGGATTTTGTGGATTGTATCCATTCATTCCATTTCCATATGGATTTTGTGGATTGTATCCCATTCCATTTCCATATGGGTTTTGTGGATTGTATCCCATTCCATTTCCATATGGATTTTGTGGATTATATCCTATTCCATTTCCATATGGGCTTTGTGGATTATTGCTTCCATATGGATTTTGCCCATTGTTTCCACCATAAGGATTTTGATTAAAGTTATTGTTATTCATCTTGTAGAATGGTTGATTATTATTCATTCCACTTCCATATGGATTTTGACCATTATTTCCTCCATAAGGATTTTGGTTAAAATTATTCATATCATCTTCTCCATTTTCACTTTCAGAATTATTGTTTTCTTCTTGAGCTTTTTTGTTTATTTCATCTACTTTTGGTAGTGTATTTTCACTAGTTTCATTATTATTTATTTCTTCTATTCCAGGTAACACGTTTTCCGAATTATTATTTTCACCTACTTCTGGTAACAGATTTTCTTCATCTATTATTGGTAATGTACTTTCAGTACTATTATTTTCTTCTATTCCTGGTAATATGTTTTGAACATTATCATCTTCTTCAGCTATTATATTATCTTCAATTCCAGGTAGTACACTTTCTGTACTTCTTTCATCTACTCCTGGTAGCATTGTTTCAGTAGATACATTTTTAGCTTCTGTTTCATTATTTTGAGTATTTGTTATTAGTTGTTCTACTGCTGGATTTTGAGTATCTTCCACTTTCTCTTCTACTGTTTTGTTTTGAGCAACTGTTATTGGTTCTTCAATTCCAGGTAATACAACTTCTGGAGTTTCTTTTATTTCGTTATTGATTTCTGGTAATGTTACTGTACTTTCTTGAATTGGCTCTACTCCTGGTAATGTTGTTGTATTTTCTTGAACTGTTTCTACTCCTGGTAATGTGCTTGTTTCATTTTCTATACCTGGTAAAATATTTTCAATATCGTTTGTTTCTGTACTTGTATTGCCCATTCCTGGTAATACTGAACTATTAAATGTTTCTATTGCTTCTGAAGTTGCATTTATATTTTCTTCTGATGTTAAAGGCGTTTTACGTGGTCTTCCTCTACCTCTCTTCACTGGTTCTACAGCTACAGGTTGAACTGTCATTATTGAATTATTTTCGCTTATAGTTGTAGGTGGTGTTATTGTGCTTTCTGTAAGTACACTACTATTATTTTCATATGTTGGTGTACTTGATACTTCTGGTTTAACACTACTTGTTGTATTTTCTATATCATTTGCTATTGTGTTTGCATTTTCTACTTTTTGTGTGCTTTCTTGTGGTCTGTATTGATTATAACTTGTATTATATTCTGGTCTTGTTTGTTGCGTTGAATTGTATTGAGAATTATTCAAATTGCTGTTATATTGTGTATTTGTTTTTATTGCATTTTGAGTATTTTGATTTTGTTGCATTGAACTTTGTGGATTTTGGTTTTGTTGCATTGGATTTTGTATTTTTTGAGTTTGTTGTATTGAATTTTGTAAATTTGTGTTTTGAACTCTTTGTTGATTATATAAATTATAATATCCTTTATTATTATACAAATTGTTATTATTATTCATATAATTTCCATAAACTGCATTATTTGGTTGTTGTCCCATATTTGCTGTTTGACTATTTACATTCTGATTTTGAGTATTTAGTACATTATTATTTGTAGAAACTGGTTTACTTGATAAGTTCATAGTCTCTGGAATTACTACTGGCTCTGAAAGTTTCGTTTTCTCTAAATCCTTTTCTAAGAATTCTAGCTTTCCTTGATTCTTAGCTGGCTCTGGTTTATATTTATTGTATTTTCCATTTGATAAGACTGTACCTCCAGTCATAAGTTGCTGATATGTTTGAGAATTAATTTCTAATATTGCTTTTACTTGCATTGGTAGAAATTTTACTATTATTCTTAGTTGTGTATCATCATATTGTTTTGCAATACTGTCAAAAGCTTCTACACATTTTCTTTCATTTGTTCCTATTTTTTTATAATAATTTAATATATTTTGAATCTGATCTTCACTAACTAATTCTTCGTTCTCAGCCTCATATTCTGCCTGATCAGTTTCAATTTGATAATATCTTTTTGCTTCTTTTTTACTACGTGGTTTATTTATTAAAGCACATACTTTATTAACACTTCTGTCATTCCCAACTAAAGCGTCATATATGCTCATGCTAAATAATCTAAGTAATAATTGACTTGACTTAGTTCTTCTTTCAGCACAAATAAATATAATTGGAATATCCTCACCTGTTGGCTTAGATGCTTCATCACTTATTCTATCTAGCTTTTCAATTAAAAATTTGTCAATTGCTTCATAATTATTATTTGCAACTGGCTCTAAATCTTCACCTATAACTATTGCGTCATAAGTTTTATCATTCTGTAATTCTTTTATTATTGCATTAAAATAATATACATTTTTGCTTGTTATTATTTCTTTATAAGTCTGTTGATACTTACTTACTACTGATGTAGTGATATTATCGTTACTTACTGCAAATAAAACTTTCATTCGTTAACCCCTCCAACCTTTTACTACTATAGCAAATATTAATGGTAATACTTGACATATAATAAATACTGTAATTATTGCTATCATTCCATTAAAGCCTTTGTCTCTTTTTTCAAGATTTCTCATACCTGTGATATATTGATATATTCCACTGATTGCTAATCCTAAAAATGTAAATGGGATGATATATATTCTTATTTTATCTAATATGTATGCAACTAATCCATAAGCATCACTTCCATATGCTTCTTGATAGTCTTTTATTGATTGTAATTCTTTATTAGTTAATGAAACTAATTGTCCTTTTGTTTCATTTGATATTATTTCGCTAGATCTTACATTCTCGTTACTACTAGCATATACAGGGCTACATATAAATATACATAATATGGCCATGAAAATTGCTATAAATACTAATGTTCTTTTCATTGTATTTCCTCCCTTTTATATAATACACTAACTTTTCTAAAATAGCAAGTAATAAATTGTAAAAATTTATAATTTATTGTACAAATATACAATCCATTTATATACTCCATTTGCCCAGTTTTTATCAGTTGCATAAGACACATTTACTGAACTTATTGTTGAACCTTTATAGTATGTTCCAACTGCCTTTTCTCCATTATATATTGCTGTTCCAGGTGGATTTATATAATATTTTACAAATACTCTTGATACTAAGTCAATTCCTTCTGCATATGTTGAAAATCCTTGTGCGTTGCCATATGGGTCTCTATCATATGCTTGATATCCAAATAAGTTTCTTTTTGATTGTGCTATATTTGATGTTCCCCATGCACTTTCATGTATCGCTACTGCTGCAACAAACATTCCATTTATATTGTATTGTTGTTCTACATAGTAAAAATACTCTGCATTTTCTTTAAATACATTTTTCTTGTCATTACTATCATTTGCAAAAATTTTTTTAAATTGATCAACTGATAAACCGCTTTTTCTATTTAATAACATACTAAATCCTAAATTTTGTGTTAATTGTTCTTTTGAATATTGAACCGTATCTCCGTCTCCACTGCTTCCTTGATTTGGATCATAATGTGTTAAACTATTTTTTTCAGCCCAGCCATACGATGTTTCATATTGTACATAATACCAATCATCTTTTTGTGATACTAAGGTTACAATATTTCCTTTATTAATTGTTATTACTTTATCTGCTTCTACTGATGGTTCAGCTCTAATTGCTAATATTACTGGAGTTGCTTGTAGTTTGTCTCCTACAATAGGTACATAATTATCCCCATATGATGCTATCCCAACTTCTACAATTTTATCTATTGATGCCTTTGTTACTTCTGATGATAATTGTTCGTTTTTTATTAGCTCTCCCTCTTTGTAAATGCTTTTTACTATCGCATTTTGCTTTCCATCTTGTCCTTCTTGTAAAGTTTGAATTTTCCCTTTTGCTAATGAATTATTTTCTCTATAATGTGTACTAAATTCAACATCTATTTCGTTTTTTTCAATTCTTTCTGTTATAACATCTTTTTCATTTTTTTCTATTATCTCATTTAAATCTATTTCTTTATTTTGCTTTACTATTGGTATCTCAAATTTCATTGAAGAACTTGCTGTTACTTTATTACTTAGTGCAATAACTATAGCTATAATAATTATGGTTATTATTGTTTTATTTCTTAGTTTCACTTTCTTCTCCTACTTTTTATATTAATATCGGATCAAATTTTAAATAGTCTGAACTTACTAGTTGTAAGTTTACCCCCTCTATAATTCCTTCTACCGCTTCATTATGCGACTTTCCATGTAAATGTCCATATATGCATGTTTGTATGTTATACTTCTTCATAATATTAATATATTCACTTTGTATATTATTTTCAATCATTGTTTTTGTAATTGGTGGATAGTGCAGTGCACAAATTATTCTATAATTTTCGACAAAGTTTTCATTTTTGATATTATCTAAATTTTCGCTCATTTCCTCTTTTTTAGAATTTTTATTCTTTACTAGTTGTATAGCATATTGTATAGAGTTTTCAAGTCTTATAGTTTCTCTATTGTGCATTTTTATGCTATTTTCGCTTTCAGTAAAAGCCCAACCTCTTGTTCCTATGATTATATTGTTTTCATATATAAAAGCATTATTATTTAAAAATTCAATATTTGTAAAATTGCATTCTTTTATGAATTCTTGCATGCTTTTTACTGTTTTCCACCAATAATCATGATTTCCTTTTGATAATATCTTCTTTCCTGGTAAGCTATTTAAATACTCAAAGTCTTTTTTTGTATCTTCTAATTTCATTGCCCATGAAAAGTCACCTGGTAATATTACTACATCTTCTGGTTCTATTTTTTTTATCCAGTTTTCTTTTAATTTCTCTTCATAATTTTCCCATGCTATTCCAAATATATCCATTGGTTTATCTGTATTAAATGAAAGATGTAAATCTCCTATTGCGTATATTGACATATATTTTCCCTTCTTTTGCTTGGTTTGTACCTAGTATGTTTTCAATCATATTATTTAAGTGATGACAATTAAAATTCTATTTGAATTTATAGCTTTAAATCAGGTATTGCATTCAAACTTAATTCACTTGTTTTTCCATTTATGTAATTATAATATCCAGCACAGGCAATCATTGCTGCATTATCAGTACACAACTTTAAATCTGGCATATATACTTTTATTTCCTCATTTTGTAATTGTAAGAATTCAGCTCGTATGTAACTATTAGCTGAAACTCCACCTGCCAATACTACTTTTTTATTATTTGTAATTTTAATTGCTTTCTTTATATTTTCTACTAAAACCTCTGTAACACTTTTTTCAAAACTCTTGCATAAATCAGCTTTGTTTATCTCTGGATTTTTATGATGTAAATTTATTACTGCTGTTTTTATTCCACTAAAACTAAAGTCTAAATTGTCAAAATGTGTTTTAGGAAGTTCTATTGTTGGTTCTCCATTTTGTGCTAAATTATCAACTTTTGGACCACCTGGATAGCCTAAGTCAATTACTCTTGCTACTTTATCAAATGCTTCTCCAATTGCATCATCTCTTGTTTTTCCTAATAGTTCAAATTTTGTATAATCTTTTACATTAACAATCTGAGTATTTCCTCCTGACATCATCATACATAAAAATTCTGGCTCTAGCTCTTTATATGTAATATAGTTTGCTGCTATATGCCCCTCTATATGATTTACTCCAACTAGTGGTTTTTGCAATGCATAACTTAAGGCTTTTCCATATGAAAGTCCTACAAGTAATGCTCCTACAAGTCCTGGTCCATATGTAACTGCAACTACATCAATATCATCAAACTCAATATTTGCTTGTTTAATTGCTTCTTTTGTTACCACTGATATATTTTGTATATGATTTCTAGATGCAATTTCAGGAACAACTCCACCATATAATGTATGTATTGGTATTTGTGTATTTATTACATTTGATAATACTTCTCGTCCATTTTTTACCACAGCTACTGCTGTTTCATCGCAACTTGATTCTATTCCCAAAGTTATTATGTCTTTCATTATTCTGTCTCCTTATAATTTGTTAATTAAAAGATGTTATTAATACTTTCATTATAACTGTACTAATTTTGTCATGCCCCCATCTTAGCAATTAATACAATCAAATACAATAATTTTTCATTGATAAATCCAATAATCGGACTTATTATCATAGATGCTATTGGTGTTAACCATATAACTAAAAATATAATATATAATATTTGTTGATGATTAATAAACCATGTTCTTGCATTTGTTGGTAGTAATGCAGATAGTACTTTTGATCCATCTAGTGGTGGAAGTGGTATTAAGTTAAATACTCCAAGTCCAACGTTCATAGTTATTATTGATGTTATTATTATACCTATTATATCTCCTGCTTCTGTTAGGAAAATGTCTGTAAATGCTATTAATAGACCATATATAATGGAAAAAATTATTGCTAGTATAAAGTTCATTATTGGTCCTGCTAATGATACTAAGGCATTTCCTTTTCTAATTGTTACTTTTCTGTTAAAGTTATTTGGATTTATTTGTACTGGTTTTCCCCAACCAAATCCTGCAAATAACATTAATAAGGTTCCAAATGGGTCAAAGTGTGCTAACGGATTTAATGTTAATCTCCCTTGTCTACGTGGTGTGTCATCTCCTAATTTGTCAGCTACAAATGCATGTGCAAATTCATGAAATGTTATTGCTATTAATAGACCTGGAATTGATAATAACAATCCTAATAATGCATTTGGATTATTTATGTATCCTTGTAAATTTTCAAATATTAATATTATTAGTAATCCTATCATCCATGGATTAGAAAAATTAAATAACATCTATATATTTTCTCCTTTCAAGTTATTTATATATAATATCTATTTTTAAACTTTAAATTTGTGTATTAATTATATACTAAATTTGCCAATTTGTAAACAGTTAAATCGTTAATTCTTCTTTAGTTGTAAATCTTTTGTCTACGAGTTTTTTAAGCTTTTCATTTTCTTTTTCTTCAAGTAATGGATCTTCTCCTATAATTTGAATTGCAACAGCTTGGATTTCCTTTAAGGCTTCTAAATCACTAAATAAATTTGCAATTTTAAATTCAGGAAGTCCATGTTGAGCTGTTCCAAAAAAGTCTCCTGAACCTCTAAGTTCTAAGTCCTTTTCAGCAACTAACATTCCATTATCAGTTTTACACATTGTTTCCATTCTTTCACGTGTATTTTCACTGTTTCCTGCATATTTTAGTACACAATATGACTTAAATTCTCCTCTTCCAACTCTTCCACGTAATTGATGAAGTTGCGCAAGTCCAAATCTTTCAGCATTTTCAACTACCATAATATTAGCATTTGGTACATCTACACCAACTTCAATAACTGTTGTTGAAACTAATATATCAATCTCTCCTGATTTAAATCTTTGCATAATTTCATCTTTTTCTCTTGCTTTCATCTTTCCATGTAAACATTCAACTCTATAATTTCTAAAAAAGTCTTTTTTATATTTTTCAGCAAGTTCTTTTGCTGATATTAAATTGCTACTTTCCTCATTGTCAGTTTCTTCAACTAATGGACACACGATATATGCTTGTCTTCCTTCGTCAACTTGTTTTTTTATAAAGTTGTTAACACGCTCTTTTAACTTCTGTGATACTGCTACTGTTTCAATTTTCTTTCTATTTGGTGGTAGTTCATCAATTATTGAGATATCCAAATCACCATATAAAATTAATGCTAAAGTTCTTGGTATTGGTGTTGCTGACATTACTAATACATCTGGATTATTTCCCTTTGATATAATTGCACTTCTTTGCTTTACTCCAAATCTATGTTGTTCGTCAGTAACAACAAGTCCTAAGTTCTTAAATTCGACATTTTCTTCAAGTAATGCATGTGTTCCAATAATTACTTGTGCTTCTCCACTTTTTATTCTTTCTAATGCTAGCTTCTTTTGTTTTGCTGTCATTCCACCAACTATGCACTCACATTTTATGTCATATTTCTCTAATGTATTTTTGGCATTTTCAAAATGCTGATTAGCTAAAATCATTGTTGGTGCAAGTATTACTGCCTGATATCCGCTTTTTACTGCTTTATATGCTGATATTAGAGCAACTATTGTTTTTCCTGAGCCTACATCTCCTTGAAGTAGTCTATTCATTGACTTGTCACTTTCCATATCTGTGTTAATATCTTCTAATACTCTAAGTTGTGCATTTGTCAGTTTAAAGGGTAAATCATCAATTACTGTCGACATTTGTATCTTTTTATCATACTTTATTCCTTTTTGTTCTTGCTGATTTTCACCTTTTAATTTTAGTAATCCTAATTGCATTGACAATAATTCGTCAAAAACTAACCTTTTTCGGGCTTGTTTAAATTTGTCGAAATTACTTGGAAAATGTATTTGCCTTGTTGCCTCATCATATGACATAAGTTTGTATTTTTCCACTAAATAATCAGGCATAGTTTCTTCTAAAGTTTTAACTAAACCTAATCCGTTTTGTATTATTTTTCTAATAGTTGCCCCCTTTATCTCGCTTATTAGGGGATATACTGGTATTATCTTTCCTGTATTGTCATTTTTGTTTACCGCATCAAAAACAGGCGAAGTCATTTCTTTTCTTCCCATTTTGACAGTCATTCTGCCAAAAAATCGGTAATCTTCGCCTCTTTTTATTTTGCTTGAAATATATGGTTGATTAAACCATGTGATTGTACATGTGTCAGTCAAATCTTTAACAACTAATTTTTGTATGCTCCTTCCTCTTCCTAACATTCTATTAGTTATCGAAGTTATTGCATTTGCCTCAATTGTATATTTCTCTCCATCAATGGTTTTTGATAAATCAATTATTTGACTTCTGTCTTCATAGTTTCGTGGATAATATGTTATTAAATCTTCAAGAGTATATATTCCCATTTTATTAAGGATTTTAGCTCTAGCTTCTCCAACACCTTTTACATATTTTACATTATCTTTTAATTCAGGCATTTCAACCTTACTCCTATTAGTTTATTTCTTAGTAACAATTTCATTGCAATTTTTATAAATGCTGTTTGCTGGTATAACTCCTCTTACAGATGATAATGGATATATGTTACTTTCTTTTCCTATTATAGTTCCTGGATTTAGTACACATCCACATCCAACCTCTACATTATCACCAATCATTGCTCCTATTTTTTTTATGTTAGTTTCATATGTTTTATTTTTGTTTTTTATAACTACCAACTTCTTATCTGATTTTACATTTGAAGTAATAGAGCCTGCTCCCATATGAGCTTTATATCCTAGAATAGAATCTCCTACATAATTGTAGTGTGGAACTTGAACATTGTTAAATAATATTACATTTTTTAATTCTGTTGAGTTCCCTACTACTGCGTCTTTTCCAACAATTGCTTTTCCTCTAATAAATGCACAGTGTCTAATTTCAGCATTTTCACATATTATACAAGGTCCTTTGATATATGCACTTTCATAAACATTTGCACTTTTATGTATCCACACATTTTCCGCAGTTTGTTTGTATTCTTCTTTATTTAATGTATTTCCTATATTTATAATAAATTCTTCAATGTGTGCTAATACCTCCCAAGGATATTCATACTTTTCAAGTAAACTTTTGGCAATAGTTTCATCTATATTATATAGATTTTTTATTCTACATTCTTCCATAATTCTCCAATCATTATACTAATTATAAATTATTAATTTCTCATTTTTCCTAATCTTTATATCAATTATAAATTAGTAGTTTCTTTTAATTTTATATATTCTTTACTTAAGAGAAAGCTATATTTACGTATTTTTATGAAATTCATTATAAAGTTTTATAGCTGTTTCAGGACTGTCTGTTCCTTCTTTATTTTTTATAGGTGCAAAGTCTTCTTCACGTCTTCCTCTTAATATTGAAATGTTGTCAAAATAGTTAAATCCATCAAAAATAAAGGCTTCATATTTATAAGCATTTGGTACTTCTGCTTTGAACACTGTTCCATCTTCTCTCATATAATTTGCTTTTTTATGTGCACTATGATATGGAAGTTCTTGCTCTGCTATCTTTTCTAAAGCAGATATACTATATAAATTACACATTATATGAGATTCTCCAAATAGTAACTCTCCTTCTTCATCAGTTTCTTCAGCCATTCCTAGTGGAAGCTCTGTATATTCAATAACTGCTGGCACATTATCTTTTTTGCAAAACACTCCAACTTTTTCTTGTGGATTTGCCTTAACAACTGATTTTGAAGCTATTTCATTATTTTCACTTATTGTTAATCCTAGTAAGCTTGTGTCACACATATTTAGTAATGCATTATCAACAGCTCCAATGAATATCCATTTTATTCCTTTTTTCTTCATATCTTCAAGTACACCTTCGTTTTTCATTGACTTGTAGATACATCCATTTCCATCTGCTGCAAACTTTATATTAAATTCTTCATCAACAAGCAATTTTCCTTTTTCATCTAATAATGGCAAATTTCCTTGTTTAAAAAATATAATCTTTTCCTTTGGGTAATTAAAAAATTTATGTTCTTTAAAAAAGTTTACTGTACTTTCATTATTTTCAACACTTGTCATTATGTACCAATTTAATACTGTATTATACTTTTCATTTGCTTTTTTTAATCCATCTGCTATTATTTCAAATAAGTATTTTGGCTTTGGAGATACATTTAATAAAAATGTTCCTTTTGGTCCATTATGTCCAAGTCTCGTTCCTTGTCCTCCAGCCATTGTAACAACTGCATATTGTCCTTTTCTTATAAACTCTTCTCCTAAAGAATTTAGCTCTTCGAAATTATCTTCGGGCATTTTATATTTGTCTGTAAATTTTGTATGTTCTATTATATAGCTTTTCATTATCTTGTTATTATCTTTTTTGCTAATTTCATATAATTTATTTATTTGTTCAAAGTTTATTTTTTCAACTTGTCCAATTAATTTCTTTTTGTCACTTTCACTTGCCATTTCAATATATTTTAGTAAATGGCTTTGGTTGTTCTTTTTTAGTAATTCAACATAGTTTTCCATATATAATATATGTCCTTCCTTTTTGTGATTTTAATTATTCTACCACAATTATATTATTTTTACAATATTTTTATTCATAATAAAGTTGGAGTATTTTACAAATAATTTGTGTTATTAATACATCACATATTATTTTGATAAATAATTGTCATATTTGTGGACGAAATCAATATAATTAAATAAAAGTTTTAGAAAGGATTGACGTTAAATATGGAGGATAATTTAAAAATATATGAAAATATTGCTAAGAGAACAAATGGTGATATATATATTGGCGTAGTTGGGCCTGTTAGAACTGGTAAGTCCACTTTTATTAAGAATTTTATGGACTTACTAGTTATACCTAATATTGATAATACTTATCAAAGAGAGAGAACTTTAGATGAACTACCTCAAAGTGGTTCTGGACGTACTATTATGACTACTGAGCCAAAGTTTATCCCTAATGAAGCTACTGAAATAACTATTAATAATAATGTTAAGTTTAAAGCTCGTTTTGTTGATTGTGTTGGATATTTGGTAAATAATGCTATCGGATATATGGAAGATGATATTCCTAGAATGGTTAAAACGCCTTGGTCTCAAGAGGAAATTCCTTTTGAAAAGGCTGCTGAAATTGGTACTCAAAAAGTTATTCAAGAACATTCTACTATTGGAATTCTTGTTACTACCGATGGTAGTTTTTCTGGAATTAATCGTGATGATTATATTTTAGCTGAAGAGCGAGTCGCTAAGGAACTTTCTACTTTAAATAAACCATTTGTTATTGTTTTAAATTCAGCTGATCCAAATTCTAGTGGCTGTTTATCTTTAGCTTCTTCTTTGGAGGAAAAATATCAAGTTGGTGTAATTCCTGTTGATTGTTCTAATTTAACAATTGATAATGTGAATTCAATATTTGAAAAAATGTTATATGAGTTTCCTACTCAACAAATTAACATTCAATATCCTATGTGGATTGATGCTTTAAGTAATGACCACTGGCTAAGAAAGGAAATTAATACTGAGATCCAGTCTAATTTTACTGATGTTTCTATTATAAAACAGGTTAATTATGCTGTATCTAACATGCCTTCTAGTGATATTATTACTGCTAGCACTGTTGATGAGATTAATCTCGGAAATGGATCTGTTAATGTTTCTTTAAATATTAATCCTGATTTATTTTACAAAGTATTAACTGATTTGTCTGGAAACAGTGTTTCTAATGAATACGAGCTTTTCTCTGCATTTTCTCATTTTTCTAAAATGAAGAATGAATATGAAAAGATTGCTCCTGCTCTTGAAGAGGTTAAGTCTAAAGGCTACAGTATTATTAATCCTACTATGAATGATTTAATTTTAGATGAGCCTGAAATGTGTAAGCAAGGTTCTAAGTTTGGTGTTAAGCTTAAAGCCAAAGCTCCATCTATTCATTTAATTAAAACTGATGTTGAAACTGAAATTTCGCCTATTGTTGGCTCTGAAAAGCAGTCTGAGGATTTAGTTAAATATCTACTTTCTCAGTTTGAAAATGAACCTCATAAAATCTGGGAATCTAACATTTTTGGTCGCTCTTTACATGAACTTGTTAATGAAGGTCTTCAAAATAAGCTTTCATGTATGCCTGAGGAAGCTCAAATGAAATTACAACAAACCTTGGAACGTATTGTTAACGAGGGATCTGGTGGATTAATTTGTATAATCTTATAAGGAAAGACTTGGTGGAATATTTATCCATCAAGTCTTGATTTTTACTATAATTATGAAATATCTAAATAATTGTACCAAAATCCGTCTGCATTTCTTATGCCCTCAATATGTCCATTACGAGACGTCGAATATACTGTTCCAATAAGTTCTCCTTTAGTGTCTCTTGAACCAATTACAGTTCTGTTTGCATACGTCATTTCCCACCTACTAATTCTATATACACGTTTGCCAGAAATAGTGCTCTCATTTGTACTCACAACAGATACTCTGTACAAATAATCTTCACCGTGCCCATGGTTCTGCAGTTTTTGCTCCCGCACTTCCAGGGCCATAGAAATATTTTCCTGTAACATCTTCATTAAAGTAATTAAAAAGTTGATAAACACTGCCTCCACTAGACACCTTTGCATTGCTATCATAAGAATATGATGTCCACCAATATCCTCCTAATCCACTAGTACCTGAACCTGATGATGATCCATTAGTCCATTTGGCTCCCCAAATTGATACACTCTTATTTTTATATTGTGCCCATCTATATAGTTTTGTTCTACTTTTTATTGATTTTTGTGTTGAATTTCCTGCTACATCAGTTACTATTACATAACATTCCTTATCTTGTACCATTTCGATTCCATTCCATGTATATATTGCTCTTCCATCTACTATATTATCTGGTTTTAATATTTTCCCATCTACATAAAATTCGTATTTTGCTACTCCACTATGTATGTCACTTGCTGTTGCTGTTATTGTAAATGACGTCTCTGATACTGGAATTGAATTTAGTGTTACTTTTGGTGCTTCATTGTCAAAATTAAATCCTTTACTACTGCATATATTAGTTTTTCCTGTTTCTGTTGTTAGTAATATCCATAAATAATATGCTCCAGTCATTGTATCGTTTCCGCCTGTTACTATATTATCTGTAAGACAAGTTTCTGTGAATTCTGTTTCTACTGGTGCATTTGCACTGCTTGTTGTCCATTTATACTTTAAGCTTATTACTTTTTCTCCTGTTTCTTTTACTATTATCTTAGTTGAATGCTCTTTCTTCCATTCTGTACTTCCATTTGGTGAGAATTCTACTGCTGGTACTATGCCTGTAACTTCTACTATTGTACTTGCCATTAAATTCCCATATGCTTTTATTGTGTATTTTCCATTTCTATTTACCGTAAAGTTCTCTGTTATTTCTGTTTTTATATTGTCATATGTTTTTGTTAGTGTTTCTATCTTTTCTCCTGCAAACCATATTTCTATCTTGTTTATTCCATTTTTTTCTTCTAATGCTGTAACTGTAAAGCTTGCCGTTCTATAATCATTAGCTAATATTGGCGTTGTTGCAGTAACTGTAGGAAATACTAGGTCTTCTGCTTTTCCTAGGTATCTGCCTATCTTTGGTACACTTCTATCTAATTCATATGCATATTCTCCAATTATAGCTACATCACCTTTTACGTCTGAGCCTAGTATTTCACTTTTTATTAATTCATTTAAAAATTCATCTTGGTTATATTCTGGGTTTATATTTTTTTCATACTGACCATCTGCCAATAGTACTGTTTCTAATACTTCTCTTGCTTTTGCTTCATTGTATTTTTCTCCTGCATTTTCTGCTCTATTAAATAT
>CATKDT010000047.1 GCA_949746675.1 uncultured Clostridia bacterium | reverse complement strand
GATAGTGGAAGAATATCACTTACTGATAAAGTTCCATGTACTGAAGATGCAGCTAAAATGGGAGGTTCCCAAATATGGCTTGATACTCGTGAAGAATTAACTGTTGACGAAATGCTAAAAGCTATCTCTGTTGTGTCTGCCAATGATTGTGTTGTTGCTATGGCAAATTTTCTAGAAGGCTCTCAAGAAGCGTTTGTTATGAAAATGAACGAAAAAGCAAAAGCTCTTGGAATGAATGATACTGAATTTAAGAACTGTCATGGAATTGATGAAGATGGACATTTAACTTCTCCTTATGATATTGCTATAATGTCAAGAGAATTACTTGTAAAGCATCCACGGAATTACAAAATATACTACAATTTATATGGATAGTTTACGTGATGGAAAATCACAGCTAGTTAATACTAATAAACTTATCAAAAATTTTGAAGGCTGTACTGGTCTTAAAACTGGCTCTACTTCTATTGCTTTATATAACCTTTCTGCTAGTGCTACTAGAAATGGCTTGTCTCTAATTGCTGTTGTTATGAAGGCAGAAACTGGCCCTATTAGATTTTCAGAGGCTAGTAAATTATTAAATTATGGTTTTAGTAATTATCAATATAAAGAACTTGCTAAGCAAAATGATATTGCTAGTCAATGTACTGTTAATAAAGGACTATCTCCAACTGTTGAAGCTGTTTTTGAAAGAGACTATGGTTTAATTCTTCCAAAATCTAATAAGTCTAATATTGACCAACAAGTTAACATTGATAATAAAATAAATGCTCCAATTACAAAAGGACAAAAGCTTGGCGAAGTTACTTTTTCAAGTGATGGTAATGTTCTTGGAAGTGTTAATCTTGTTGCAAGCAATGATGTTGAGAAATACAGTTTCTCTGCAATGTTTAGTAATGTATATGTTAAATGGTTTAGCATGCTTAGGAAATAAATAATTCTATATAAAAAGAGCTCTGCTTTAAATCAAAAAAACTTGAGCTCTTTTTTCAATTTATAAAATTATACTAATCTCTATTATTTCTATTTAGTAATATATTCCTTAAATTTTTCATATACATCTCCTTAATTTAAATAGATATGGTAATATTTTTCAATCACCATATCTACTTTTTTAAGTTCCTATTTGCTATATATTTCTTCTAAAGTTTTATTTTATTTCAAATTCTGTATAAATATACTCACTTTCATCGTTACTAGCAGCCGTGTATGTTTTCTTTGCTATTCTATAAATTCCCTTTTCTAATTCGCCATAATACTCTGTCCAATTAATTGTAAATTCAACAGTTTGGTGATATAAAGTTGGAATATCCTCTTCATTCGAAATAATCATATCTTTTTTTTCATTTAAATTTTCCCATTTTCCATTATTTTTCTTCTCAATTGAATACCACTTCTTACTATATCTATAAGGCATTTTATTTTCATCTTTTATAATTATTGTAGCTCCGCTTTTGCTTAAAGTTCCATCTTTTATAGTTGATGATACGTTATCTAAAGAAGGTTGGCTAGACTGGTCAGAAGAAGGTGTTCCATTAGAATATTTATAATAATATCTATCATACACATTGTTCATGTCATATGTTGTTTTATTATTTGTTTCAAGTTTGCGGGATCCTACTGTCTTTCCATCAAATTCATAATATACATTATTTTCAGATGAATTTTCAATTTTATTAGTTCCAAAATTTTGTTGTAAAGTAGATTCATTTTTTGAATATTCAGTTATATTATTTATTTTTCCCAAACCACTATTGTAAACGTCTTTTTTAAAACATATAATATATATACCTATTGTTATAAGCAATGCTACGATAATTAAAAGAATTAAATTTAATATATTAATAAAATTATAATCTTTTTCTTTCATATAGTTATCTCCTTAATATTTATAGTTTTAAATAAACTTCAGATAATTTACTATATACTATTTCTAACTTCACTTATTAAATCTTCTACCGTTACTAATCTAGAATAAGAAGTTTTTTCTGTTTTAAAATTAAACTCTTTATTGTCTTTTCTGGATTTTTATTAACATACTTATAGCATTTGATCCAAATGTCACAAAAATTTAATAATATAGTAACATATTAAAAGCGGACCTAGCTATGGTACACTTTTAATATACTATATAATTTTACAACTACCTTTTATTCTTTCAGTGTTTTGTTGTATATAGAATAGAGTTTATTTTTTATGTATTAATTTTCATACCCTATTTCATAATAGTCTCTGTCTGTGTCAACTATTACATAATGTAAAGGTAACTCACCAAATTCTGTCTGTCCTGCTTGTATACATATAGTGTTTCCAAGCTTTCCATTCCATACGCCGCTAAATTTTTGTGCCTCGTGGATATGTCCATGTAATGACATATAACTATTACTATTTTTTAAAAATTTTGCAATTGCTTTTGAACCTGGTTTAGACCCATCAAAACAGTTATCAAGTCCTATTCCAGCTGGTGGATCATGCAAAACATAAATTGCTTTATTTCCCTCTGTTGGTTTAGGCAAACTTTCTAAGCAATCTTCCATTTTAGGAATCACATTCTCCCTCATTTTTCTCCATTCTTCAACTGTTATATATTTTCCATTTATAAGTATTTTTTCACTAAATTGTTCTGGCATTTCTTGTCCATCCTCAACCACAACATGATCTTTTCTCATAAATGGTGTATCTACCACTTTATTAAGTCCTATAAAACTTACTTCATCAATATCTGCTTTTTTTCCATCGATATCAATAATGTTAGGAAACTGTATTATCATTGTATAGTATTCTTTCTCAACAACTTCCATATCGTCATTTCCAAGAATTCCAATAAAATTAATATCCTGTTCTTGTAACTTTTTATAAAATTCTTTCAAATATCCATTAATAAATTCTCTTTGAAGTGGTTCTCTCTTGTCAGCTTTTTTAGGCAATAGGTCTCCACCAAATACAATATTTTTTATATTATTTTGTATCGATAAGTTTAATAATTTTTCAAATTTTTTGATATCTCCATGAATATCACTTGCATAAATAAATTTCATACTATTATACTTTCTTATTATATTTTTTACTTATTATATTATATATTAGATTTTTTTTCAATATTAAATAATTATTTTCTTCTTTATTTATGATATACATTGCATCATTTTTTTGAATACTTTTATTTATGTCATATGTTTAGTTCATAATTTCATATTAATTATCATTATTTCAATTTAAAAACAACAAAACTGGTATTTGCAATAGCAAATATCCAGTTTTGTTGTTTGCGGAAATTGGTGGTTGTTTAACGCCTAAAATTTTCTCTCTCGGGATAGCCTTTATAGAAAGCGCAGGTGCGCTTCTGGATACGGCTATCGAAGTTTGCAAAGTTACGCTTCAAGAAATGCCAGATTTGATACAGGGTAGCATGGGTATTCTCTTGGAAGTCATACTTACGCCAATTATACTGTAATGGTGTGAGTCCCAACTCTTTTGCCATGACCTGCCTCGGGTACTGCCTCTGAACATAGACACTATCGTCGTAGCAGCAGAACCTTTGACCATGTGCGCCAACTTTGTAGGCAAAATAGTGTGTGTGCTTGGCAAGGGATAAATCATCTAGCGGTTTCATTTGGATTGCATCCAAGTACTGCTGCTTGAGTGTGAAGTCAATGACAACATGTGTATGAGCATGTACAATGGACTTTTTGTGCGATGTGAAGCCAGATGGACCACTCCCATGTTCCATAAATACCACTGGCTTGTCTTCTCCAAATGCGCCCTTCAAGATAGTTTCCACATCTTCGCATACTTGCTCGTACTCTGCATAGATATAGGGGTCATCGATTTGAGCAATGCTCAGATACTCGTGGTCCTTAGGGACAATCATCAGGTAGCCTGGCTTCAAAGCTCCCAGTTCGCATACAACATAGAAGTTGTGTGACTCATACAAAATGCAATCAACTTCTTTTTCAACAGCTCTGTTGTAGTCAACTGTCTTTGTTGCAATGCCTTTGAGATGTGCAATCCCACACAGGATACAGGGCTGTTTTTTCGTATCATACTGTTCCCCTGTAGAGCGTTCACCAGGTTCAAATCCGTGCTCATAGCACCACCTGGTAAATTCTTCGCTTCCATTGAAATACACACTTGTTGGTACAGGAAGCATGTCTCCACGATACTGGTCCAGCAGTTCTTTGCCCATGTTACCGTTCTGGTAAAAGATAGGTGTCATGTTGCGACTGAATGCTTCTTCAATCTTTGCGGTCAAACTTGTCAGTTTGGTTGCCTTAATGCAAGTAATCGCTTCAAATTCACCTGCTTCGTTGTACACCTTCCGCCTGTCAGTTACAAGTAACCAACGTTTTTCTGTTATCATAAAAGCACCTCCTCGTGTCGTAAATTTATAACAGATTTCAGCAAAGCATAAGGCTTCTTTGTAATTAAATTATAACATTTTTTAACAATAAAGTCAATTTACATGTTAAAAATCATTATTTAATTTATTATTACGTTTTTATTTACATATCAAAGTCATCTTCTTTTTCTTTTTTCTTGTTGTATTTATCAAAATCTACATTCCCAACACATAATATTTGAGAATTTTTTATTTTCCCCTTTGGCATATCAGGTAAAAATACATCTCTAACTTGCCTTAATATTCCCGCATGTGATACAACTAATATTCTAGTATCTTCATCATATTTGTTAAATAAATCTTCAACAAATGATACAACTCTTTTTCTAACTTGTCCAAAAGTTTCACTGCCTGGTGGATCAATAAAACCTTTTATGTAATTTTCAATAACTTCATCTGAAAAATTGCTATATGGTTGTGCTTCCCATTCTCCTAAGCTTCTTTCTCGAATACGCGCATCAACAATAGGTCCCTTATGTATTGGCATTGCTGCATCCAATGTTTGGTGTGTTCTTCTTAATGGTGATACATAAATTACATCAAAATCATCATCTGTATATTGGAAGTTTGCTGCTGTCTCAGCAGCTCCTTCCTCAGTCAAATCTGTTTCAATGTTTCCTGCAAATCGATTTTCTTTATTTAAAACTGTTTTTCCATGTCTCATAAAAAACACTTTTGGCATAATATTTTTCCTCCTATTTACCTCATAAATTAATATATATCTTTTAATATATATTTTTATAATTAAATTACATATGCTTTTTATTATTCTTCAAAAATTGCATTAAATTCAGCTTCATTAATTTTTTCTTTTTCTAACAATTTATTAGCAATTGTATCAAGCTTATCCCTATGTTGAATTAATAGAGATTGAGCTTGTTTATATGCATTTTCCATAATTGCCTTGACTTCTCTTCCTATTTCATCTTCTAAGTTATTTCCAAGTAATTGAATTTGATATGGATCTCTGTCTAGGTTAATTGACATTGGTCCTATTCTTTCACTCATTCCATATACTGTAATCATATCTCTTGCAATTTTCATTGCAACTTCTAAATCATTGCTTGCACCAGTTGAAATGTCGTTTAAAGCAATTTTCTCGGCTGCACGTCCACCAAGTAATGATATTAGTTTTTCTTCCATTTCAGTTTTTGATATATAGAATTTATCTTCGCTTGATTTATACATTGTATATCCACCCGCAACACCTCTTGGAATAATTGATACTTCTTTAACTGTATCTTGTGTTGGTAAATATTTACTAACTACTGCATGGCCTGCTTCATGATATGCTGTTAATTTCTTGTCTTGTTCTGACACAACTCTGTCTTTTTTCTCAAGTCCAACAGTTACTTTTTTAACTGCATCTTCTATATCATTTCTTGATATTGCTTTGTGTTCTCTATTTGCTGCATATATTGCTGCTTCATTTAATATGTTTGCTAGTTCTGCACCACAAAAACCTGCTGTATCTTCAGCAACTGATTTTAAATCAACATTGTCGTCTAATTTCTTGTTCTTAGCATGTATTTTTAATATCTCTTCTCTATCATGAATATCAGGAAGCCCTATTGTAATTGTTCTATCAAATCTTCCAGCTCTAAGTAATGCTTCGTCTAACATTTCTGGTCTATTTGTTGCTGCAATTACTATAACTGATGTGTTTGTGTCAAATCCATCCATTTTTACAAGTAATTGATTTAATGTTTGATTATTTTCAGTATCTGCTCCATTATTGCTTTCTCTTCTAGATCCTATTGCATCAATTTCATCTATAAATATTATACATGGTGCAATTTTTTCTGCTTTTTCAAATAACTTTCTTACTCTAGAAGCACCTAGTCCTGCAAACATTTCAACAAATTCTGATCCACTCATTGATATAAATGGAACATTTGCTTCCCCTGCTATTGCCTTTGCAATAAGTGTTTTTCCTGTTCCTGGTTTACCACAAAGTAGAACACCTTTAGGAACTTTTGCGCCCATATCTGAATATTTTTTAGGTTCTTTTAAGAAGTCCACTATTTCAAGCATTTCTGCTTTTTCTTCTTTTAATCCTGCTACATCTTTAAATGATACTTTATCAGTAGCAACATCTGGATCATATACTTTTCCCTTTTCTCCTATTCCTTGCATCTGCATGATTACAACTGCAAGTATTATTAATATTATTGTAGGTAATAATGAGAAGAAGGTATCCATTATTGATACAACCGCACTCTGTGGCTTTTGTACAAATTCTAAGTCATTTCCTTCTTGAACTCTGTCTTGTACTAATTCTACAAATGCTTGAACATCTGGTACAATACCAGTTTTAGTATCTTTTTCATCTGTTCCTTTATATTGTACCTTTATTGATTTTGAGCCTGTTTTCATTTCAACCTTTTGAATTTTGCCTTCTTTAATATCTTTGATCAATTGTGTATATGATACTTTTTTATCATCATCATTTTTGTTTTTGTTTATTAAAAACATTCCAGCAATTCCTATTGCAATTAATGTTATAATCGATACTACTATTATAATTATATTTTTTTTGTTCATCTCTTTTATGTTCCTTTCTCTTCATTGACCTCTTTATTAAGTTTCTTATTTAAGTTATTTGTTCCTTTTTTTAAATTAGAACGTAATATCAATATTCCTGCTACTAGGTAAATATATGATACTAATGTTATCATAACTTGGAATTGTGGCATTGTAAAGTTTAAGAATATATTAGCAATTAAGTATACTAAGTTTAATACTATTGGCAAAGTTGTTGAAGCAACTGCTATTGCAAAAACTGAGTAAAATCTAAGTGGCAGGTGTACTAGTTTGGTTATAATTAGTCCAAGTATTGCCAAAGCTAATATATCTATTAACATACTTGTAAAGTATATTATAAATAATAATATTGCAATATAAATAAATACTAATGTATATATTCTATTATTTTGTAATATTTGTATAACATTATCTTTATTAATGTTTATATTTGCTTGTATATCTTTATAATTATAAGTTTCAATTTTATCTTCTGCATATTTTATTGTTATATTATATTTATTTAATGCCACCCCATATCCATCATAATCTTTGAATTGTTCTATATACATATTATTGTCTTCAGAGTTATCAAATATAACTTTAAATTTAATAAAATTTTCATTTCTCTCAATTACAACTGGTTCTTCAATATTACAAGTAAGTTCATTGTCTGCAAGTAAAAACTCTGGTAGTTCTTCAATTAATATGTTGGAAATCTCTTTTCCAGTTTGTGCTATTTTGTACGTAATTGAAAATGATACTATTATTGAAAATAGTGTAAATAATTGTAATAGAAAAATTATTGATCTCGATATTCCTTCTGAAGCTATTAGATAATATTTATCAAAATCAAATATGCTTACTTTTATTTTTTTTAGAAATGACATTTTAACTTTTTTGTATTGTTTATTATTGAAATTTCCTAGATTTTTATCCTTTTTGTCTTTTTGATTTTCATTATCATTGGAATTATTTTTTATGTCATTATCTTCTTTTTGATTAAATTCTTTCAATTTCTACTTCTCCATTCTTAACATCCTTAATAACAAATCCCTTTTCTTTTATCATTTCTCTAATTTCATCAGCTCTATTATAATCTTTGTTTTCCTTAGCTTGCTTTCTTTGTTCTATCATATTATATATATCTTCTGGAATATTATTTGTATTCTCTTCTAGATATTTATTAGAGTTTACTAAGTCTAATCCTAATACTTCATCAAATTTTAGTATTAGTTTTGCAATTTTGTGTGATTTTGTACTTTTTAATAATTCCCATACAACTCCTATTGCTTTTGGCATATTTAAATCATCATTAATTGCTTCATGAAACCTTACTTCATATTCATTAATTATTTTATCATCAATATCTTCTTCTGAATTAAAATGGCTTATATAGCTTTGGCGCATTCTATTTAATGCTACTTGACTTGCTTTTACCCCATCAAATGTAAAATTTAGTTTATTTCTGTAATGTGCACTAAAGCAAAATAATTTGTATGCAAGTGGTTCAATATCTTTTTCTATTAAATTTTCAACTGTATAAATGTTATTTAAGGATTTTGACATTTTGCCACCATCAATAAGTAAAAATTCGCAATGCATCCATGTATCTACTGGACTATGTCCAAAAGCCCCTTTACATTGAGCTATTTCATTTTCATGATGTACAGGGATATGATCAACTCCACCTGTATGTATGTCAAAATGTTCTCCTAAGAAACGTCTACTCATTGCAGAACATTCTATATGCCATCCTGGGTATGATTTTCCCCAAGGACTATCCCATTTCATTATGTGATTTTCTGGTGCTTTTATCCAAATAGCAAAATCATAAGGATTTCGCTTTTCTGGATCAACTTCTATTCTTGCTCCTGCTTCTTGACCACTTACTTCATTATTAGAAAGCACAGGATACTTATCTAACTTTGAAACATCAAAATATATTCCTTTACTAGTTTCGTATCCATATCCATTTTTTATTATTTCTTCAACCATTTCAAACATTTGTTGAATGTTATCAGTTGCTTTTGTAATTATTTCAACTTTATCAATATTAAGTCTCTCTATATCTTTCATAAATGCTTTTGTATAAAATTCAGCTATTTCATAAGGATTTTTTCCTTCTTTTTTTGCAGCTTTCTCCATTTTATCTTCACCTGTATCTGCATCAGAAGTTAAATGTCCAACATCTGTTATATTCATTACATGATTTAATTTATATCCATTGTATTTAAACATTCTTCTTAGACTATCCATAAATAAATACGTTCTAAAATTTCCTATTGAAGCAAAATTGTATACTGTTGGACCACAAGTATATATTTTAACTTCATTTTCTTTTATTGGTTTAAATTCTTCTTTTGTATGTGTATATGTATTATATAAGTTAATTTTCAACGTGTTAACCTTCCTCTCTTATTCATTTTATATTTTAAGAAAGTGGACATTTTATAAGCCACTTTCTTATATGTCCTAACTTTTTTGGAAGCTATCTGTTAGTAATTATGTTTCATTTTTTGGAGTTGCCGTTGGTTCAGTCGTTACTGTTGGCTCTGGTGTTTCATTAGTAGTTGTATTTCCTGTAGTTGTGTTACTTGTTGTTTCGTTGGTTGTATTATTTTCACCTGTTGTATTTCCTCCTGATGCATTGCCAACCTGATTTACTGTTATTATAATTTCAGCACCTTCTGGAGCTTGAGTTGCACTTTGTTTTAATACTATTCCCTTAGCTTTTTTTATGTCCTCATCTTTTTCAACTTTTACTGTATATCCTGCTGCTTTTAAAAGATCTGTTGCTTCTTTTTGTGTTTTTCCAACTACATTTGGAACAAATTTTTGTTGTGCACTTGTATGTATATCACAAGTTTCAGTTGGGATTTCTTCTGTTGCCTCTAATTTTGGTGTCCAAGTTGCATTCTTTTCAGTATCAATTACTCTTCCAAATACTTTTTCCTCTGTATCTGTACAAAATTCTGTCGCAACTTTTCCAGTTTCTTTACATATTTTTAGTTTTTCATGACCTTCACAAGCTGCTGGAATATTGTCTGATGCAAATATTTCTGAATATGTATCTGTACAACGTTCTGTTGCTCTTCTTCCAGTTTCTTTACATATTGATACTGTTGATATTCCCTCTGGCTTATTAAATTTCTTTACTTCTAAGCCTTCATGTGCTTTTTTCATTGCATTAAACCATACTCTAGAAGCAGGGTTGCTACCGTTAAACCTTGCTCTATTTTCGTCGTTTCCATACCAGCATGCTGTTGCATAATAAGGAGTAATACCACAAAACCATCTATCAAGTGCATCTGTTGTTGTTCCTGTTTTTCCTGCGACATCCATATTTCCTAATGTCCTTGAATATGTGCTTGCAGTACCACCTGCTTCAAGAGCTCCATGTAAAAGTGAAATTTCAACATATGCATTTTGCTCTGTCATAACTCTAGTTTTTTCTTGATTTGGTTCAATTATTGTGTTTCCGTTTTTATCAACAACTTTTGTGTAGAATGTAGGTGTTATATATACACCACCATTTGCTATCATTGCATATCCTGCTGCCATTTGTACTGTTGATACTTCAACAGTTCCTAATGCCATACTTAGTCCAGCTTTGTCTCCATCTACATGTATCCCAATTTTTCCAAGAAAATCAACTGATTTGTCTATTCCCATTATTGATAATAATTTTACCTCTGGAACATTGCATGAATACTTTAGTACATTTCTCATTGTGTCAATATTATGGAATATATTACCATCATTTGATACAGTGTAATTTCTTCCAAAAGTTGTTCTAACATCATAAAATAGTGTAGAAGGAGTTACAACTTTGTTTTCTAATGCTGGTGCAACTACGCCAAGTGGTTTAAATGATGAACCTCCTTGTCTTTTTGTTAAAGCTCTATTAAGTCCTAAAGTATTTTGATTAGTACCAAGTCCACCATATTCAGCAACTACATACCCAGTAGATGGCTCTATTACACACATTGCTGACTGCCCTGATATATCGCCTTCTCTTCCTTTATATCTTGCACCATTGATTATATATTTAGGATCTTCATATACCTCTTTTATTTTGTTTTGTACATCCATATTAACTGTTGTATATATCGAATATCCACTACTTATAAGTTGTTCTCTTGCTTCATCATATGATATATCTTTTTTATCTGACAATTCTCTTGCTATTTGGTCTATTGCTGCTGAAGTATGGAAATTTAAATCACTATTTCCATTTGATAATTTTCCTTTTTCAAATTTCAAACCTTCATTTACTTGATTTTTTGCCTCATTATATTCATCATAGCTTATTTTCCCTAGTTCATTCATCTTATCAAGAACTGTAATAGTTCTCTTCTTAACTTTTTCTGTAATGTCATCCTTTGAGTTGAATACATTGTAATTATTAGGTGAGTGGTTTATTCCTGCAATAAATGCTGCCTCAGCTATACTTAAATCTTTTGCTGATTTACTAAAATAATATGTTGAAGCTGATTCTACACCATGTATTTCAAGCCCTTCTTCTGATCCTAAATAAATTCTGTTTAAGTATCTTTGTAATATTTGGTCTTTATCAATCATTTTTTCAACTTGATATGCACGTGACCATTCTCTTATCTTTCTTTGAATTCCTTCAATACCAGAACGTTCATTATCTTTCATTGTTATTTTTATTAGTTGTTGTGTTATTGAACTTCCGCCAAATGATGCACTTTTACCAGTTAGTTTTGAAGTTATGTATTTAAATATAGCATATGCAGTTCTTTTAACATCAATACCTTTATGCTCATAAAATCTCTCATCTTCTATTGATATAAAAGCATCCGGTAATTTTCCCATTTCATTTAAATTTATTTTCTTATTTATCTCATCTCCTGTCAGTCTAACTAACTCATTTCCGCCTAGATCATATACTACAGCTCCAGCGTCTGCTAAAAGTTCATCTTCTGTAATTGCCCATTTATCTGTCTTTAAAATAGCATAAATACATGCCATTCCAGCTACTATAGCAATAACAAATAATATGAATAATGATAAGATTACTCTTTTTAATACTTTATGTTTTTTCTTTCCCTTTTTATCTTTATTGTTCTTTTTATTTATTTTTTTTATATTTTTCTTCACTTCTTTATCGTCCTCTATTGAACTTTCACTATTATTCATATCTAATATTTTTGTTTCATCTTCATTGCTGTCTGTTTTATCTTCTTTATAAATTTTTGTGATATCAGCATCATCTAAAATGTCTTTTGTAGTCTTTAGTTGTATGTATCCATCATTATCATCATTTAATTCTTTAAGTAACTCTTCTGTTTTTTCTTTTTTATTTTCTTCGTCTTTTTCAGTTGTAATTTTTGATATACTATCACTAGTTTTTTTCTCTTTTTCTTCTATACTTATATCAGTTGTTTTATCCTTTTTTTCGTTCTTGTTTGGTTTGTTACGTAAAATTTCATTCCAGTCTAATTTACTATCATCTTTGTCAATTTCAAATGGTTTCTTTTTATTATGTTTATCGTCCAAATAAATCACTCCCTTCGACTTAAATATTGTCAATTCAAGATTCTTAATCTCATTTGTAATTATACTCTAACCATATAACTTTAAATATTTTTTATATCTTCTAGTTCTTATAATACTAGCGATTATATTATATTACAAAAAATCTAATAATACAACCTTTCTTGAATAAAATATTTTGAATAAAATTTATGAATTAATTATATTTTGAAAACAAATATCTCTGATATGTTTATTAAAATCTTAATTCTCTTTATAAAATAATATAGTCTTTGCACCTTCCTGAATTAGTTTATTAGTTCCCATTGATGTCTTCAATGTTATATCTCCTGGTATAGCATACACATCTCTTCCTTGTTCTAGTGCATAATTTGCTGTCACCAATGAACCACTTTTTTCTTCTGCTTCTACTACTATTGTTTTTTCAGTAAGTCCACTCATTATTCTATTTCTATTTACGAAATTTTCTCTTTTTATCTTGGCATTTATACAGTATTCAGATACTAAAGTTCCATTATGTTTTAATATTTCAATAGCTAGTTGCCTATTTTCTTTTGGATATATTTGGTTTAATCCATGAGCAAGTACTGCAACTGTTTTCTTTCCTGCTTTAAGTGCACCAATATGTGCCGATGTGTCTATTCCTAGTGCAAGTCCACTAACTATTATATAATCTTCTTTCGAAAGAATATATGCTAGTTTAGTAGCAATTTTTCTTCCATACTGAGTACATTTTCTCGAGCCAACTATTGTAACTCCTTTTTTATTTAAATTTTCTATATTTCCTAAAATATATAATTTTTTTGGTCTATTATATATATGTTTTAATAAGTATGGATATTCTTTATCATATATATTAATTGTTTGAATTTCTATAATTTTGCTCCTTTCAAGTTTTGTTCATGTATTAACTTATTATTTAAAATATAAAAACAAACTAATATTATATAACTTTTATTATATAAATCTTAGTTCGTTTCGTGTACATATCTTTTTATTTATAAAATTATATTGTAATAACTATAATATCTGTGCTATTTAGTCTTCTAATTTCTTCCATTCTTCTTCATTGTATATTTTTATTGTTCCTTCTTCTATTTCATCTGCTGCCACTGTAACTGGCGAAATGTCCTCTGTTTCTACCATCGGCTTGCTCCCTTGTGCAATTTGTCTTGCTCTTTTGGCTGTTGCAATAGCTAATCTATATCTATTTTCAGCTTTATCTAAAAGTTCTGCAACTGTAGGTTTTACTAACATAAGTATTCATCTCCTTCTTAAATATAATAGAAAATGTACTATTTAAAATTTAAATAATTAAAATCTAAAAAATCATCTTCTTATAATCTTTTTGTATTTTACTACATTTTAACAAATATGTCAATTATTTTGAACTTCTTTTTTATTTATATCAACTCTTTTTACAGCTATTATAATGCTTTTAATTATATAGTAAGCACACCATGTTAATATAAAATATTGGGAATATTTTAGTATGTTAGTATTTTGTAGATTGTATAAATGTAATAACATTATTGTTGCTCCTCCTAATACGAGCATTTCTATTCCAAGTAATGCAAATCTAAACTTATCATCTTTAAAAGCTTTTTCGAATAATAGAATTGCTGCTATCACACTTAATACTATAAATACTTTTAAGTCAAGCTGATATTGTTCTTGTGGAATTCTTTTTGCTCCTATTATGTTTATTGTAATATAGGCTATACCCATTACTGCAATTACAACATTTCTAAAGATTCGTATATACTTCTCATTTTTTATTTCATTATTCTTACTTTTTTCTTTGCTTTCTTTTATTGCTTCTTTTATTTTTTTGAGTTTTTTTTCGTCTGTTGTAATATCCTCATTTTTTATTATTTCAGTTCCTTTTTCCTCTTTACTTTCGTCAATTTTATTGTTATCCATCTTTATATCTTTATTATCTTTTTCTATATTGCTATGTACAGTGCTTTCTATTTTTTCTTTTAATTCATCTTTTTTGTTATCCACTATTTTTTTCTTTTCCTTAGTATCTTTTATATTTTCTTGCTTATCCATACTAAATCCTTTCGTTCGCTTTACGCGTTCATTGCCATCCATATTTTTCAAAGAAAAACATGTTTGGTAATTTACATTATTTACTCTTGTTATATAATATTTACTACATTTCAAATTCATACATAATCATACTTAACAGTGCTAAAGAAGCAGTTTCAGTTCTAAGTATTCTTTTTCCAAGTGAAACGCTAATTCCACCTTTATTCTCAACTTGCTTTACTTCATTTTCTGTCAATCCACCTTCTGGTCCAATAATAATAGCAATATCTTTTGCATTTTTATATTTCTTAAATATTTCTTTTATTCCAATGTCTTTCTCATTTTCATATGCAACTAACACTAAGTTATATTTATTAAATTCATTATACATTTCTAGTATATTTAATGGATATTCAATTTTAGGTATTATATTTCTTTTACTTTGTTTTGCAGCAGCCTCTGATATAGCTTGCCATCTTGTAATTTTTTTATCTGGATCTTTAATTTTTGCAATACAGTTCTTCATTTCTACTGGGACTATTGCCTTTGCTCCTAATTCAACTGACTTTTGAATTATTTGCTCCATTTTGTCTGATTTAGGAATTCCTTGATAAATTGTTATGTTTACAGAACTTTCACTAGATTGAAACTTTTCAATTATTGTACATATAACTTTTTCGTTATCTATCGAAGTTATCTCTGTTAGAAATCGCTCTTCGGTTTGTTTTATACTTACACTAATTTTTTCCTTTACAGACATTCTTAATACTCTTGATATATGTTTATAGTCATCTCCTAGTATTTCTACTTTGTTACCATTTATTTGATTATTATCTACAAAAAAATTATACATTATTTTTTTGCTTCTCCTTCTTTTTTTATAACATCATTTAAGACTTTCTCAGTTACTTTGTTTTTATCAAATTTATTATATATAAGTAAAAATACTGCTACAAGTATAAATGTTACTAGATAAATAATTATACTAGTTTTTATATCTCCTTTTAAAACACTATCTCCTACAAGAGTTGACGATATTACTGATGGTATACGTGCAAAAGTTGCTATAAGTATAAATTTTAATGGTTTTATTGGCAATAACCCTCCTAAGAATGTCAATAAATCTTTTGGTGTTCCTGGTATTATAAATAATATACACATTATTACTTCTATTGTTTTTGGGTTCTTTAATAGCTTACTGTCCTTTATCTTATTTATTTGTTTTTTTTCAAAGAAGTTTTCTACAAACTTTAATCCATATCTTCGTACTAATAATACAATCATGGTTGATATTATAAAACAAGATGCTAATATAAATACTGTTCCATAGAATCCTCCAAAACACATTCCTGCCAAGATTTCAATTGGCTCTCCTGGTATAATAAATAAGAATATTTGTGCAAATTGTAGTCCAAATAATAGTAAAACTCCTAGTATTCCAGTATTTTGAATTTTCTCCTTAAATTGTGCTTGTCCTTCTGGTGTAGCTAAATTACTTACCAATGGAAATAAATATGCAATGGTTGCAATCACTATTGCAAGAGCTATTATAGTAAACACTATTTTTAAAAGCCTTTGATTTTTTTCTTTCATTTATTATCCTTCTATTTATTCACGTCCCCATAAATATTTAAATTGTATTAAATATAAAATAGGTTCGTATTATTCTCTTATTGTTTTGTATTATAAAAAAGTATGCTCTATAAATATACCACTAATATTTTAATAAAGCAACTTTTTCATAATTTTTTATAAAATTGATAATGCTATTATGTCTTTTCCAAAAAATATAAATACTCCTAATAGTATTAACTTCCAACTTGTTTTATTGTTTGCTAAGTTGTCTAAACTAAAATCAAGTTTGTTTAAGTCTCTTACATCTCTTTTATCCATAAATGATACATCAATTTTATCAACATTATCAAAGTTAAATTGAGACATGAAGTCAGTTCCTATTCCTGATTCAAGATTAGGAATATCGACATACTTTGTTCCCATCAAAATTCCTCTTGGACTGATAAAATCTAATCTAAGTATTTTGTTCATTAAATTTTCATTGGTGTTATTAGTAATCTTACCTTTTACATATCCATTTGTAATAGTAGCTTTTGATTCATAAATTTCTACTTTTGGTTGATCAAAATTAATATCTACCTCTTTTGTTTTATATGATGATTTTATTATGTTAAATGTTAAAATATTTACCACTATATAACATACTATAAAAATCACTAACCACTTAGCTAATCTTTTCATCCAACTCATTTTAGTTTTCTCCTTTTGCCTACATAATTGTTCATATTACTAAATATAAAATTTAACAATTACATTATAGTATTTTCTACATCTTTCTAAATACTCCACATACTTTTCCAAGTATAGCACAATCACTTACTATTATAGGATCCATTGTATGGTTTTCAGGTTGTAATCTTATATGTCCTTCTTCTTTATAAAAAGTTTTTACAGTTGCTTCATCTTCTATCAAAGCTACTACTATTTGTCCATTTTCTGCTGTATTTACTTTCTTTACTAATATATAATCTCCATCTAATATTCCAGCTTCAATCATACTTTCTCCTCTAACTGTAAGCATGAAACTTTCAGCATTTCCGACAAAGTCAATTGGTATTGGGAATGTATCAGTAATATTTTCAACTGCTAGTATTGGTTGTCCTGCAGTTATTTTTCCTATTACAGGTACATTTACCATTTCCTTATCACTGTAAAATTCTTTATTTGTATCCATTCCAGCTGACATTTCTTCGCCTTTTGAGTTCTTAAGTAATCGTAAAGTTCTTCCTTTTTGATTTTCCTTTTTGATAAATCCCTTTTCTTCTAATTTATTAAGATATCCTTGTACTGTTGCAGTTGAACTTAAATTTACTGCTTTACATATTTCTCTAACTGATGGAGCATACCCTTTTATTGAAATTTCCTTTTGTATGTATTTTAATATTGCTCTTTCTCTCTTATTTAATCCATTTTCATCTCTAACTGATTTATTCATATGTTTTCCTTTCTAAATATTTTAAAAATATTTCTATCTATTACATAAATAATATATCATAAAAAAAACTGTTTGTCAAACAAAAGTTTGAAATAAGTTAAATTTTTTTTATAATTTTTGTTTTAGCTTAAATATACAATCTTTTTTAATATGTTTCTTGTCTTTCAACTTAATATTATTGTTCTATTTTGATGCTTTTATAAATATTATTTGTATATGAAAAAAAGATATATATTTTTAATAAATACTCTGTTTAATTGAGAGGCTTCTTTAGGTTTAAATATATATCTTGAAAGAAAGGAAATTGATTTAATATGAAAGAATATAAGCTTGCAATTGTTGGTGCAACTGGACTTGTTGGAAGGTCTTTTATAAAAATTTTAGAAGAGAGAAAACTTCCTATAAAAGAATACAGTTTATTTGCTAGTAAAAAATCAGCTGGTAAAATAATAAATATCTTAGGTAAAAATTGTGTTGTTAAAGAATTGACTGAAAATTCATTTGATGAAGGTTTTGATTTTGCTCTTTTCTCTGCTGGTGGAGATACTGCAAAAAAATATGCTCCAATAGCTTCAAGTAAAAATTGTATTGTAATTGATAATAGTAGCGCTTTTAGAATGGAAAATGATGTTCCTTTAGTTGTTCCCGAAGTTAATTTTGATGATGTTAAAAATCATAAAGGAATTATTGCTAATCCTAATTGTTCTACAATTCAAGCTATGCTTCCTTTAAAAGCATTAGATAATAAATATGTAATTAAAAGGGTCATATATTCTACTTATCAGGCTGTTTCTGGTGCTGGAAGATATGGTTTAGAAGATTTAGAAAACATTGATAATTCTAAGCCTTTAAAGAAGTTTCCTCACCCAATCTATAATAATTGTTTGCCACATATTGATGTTTTTATGAATAATGGTTATACAAAGGAAGAAATGAAAATGATTAATGAGACAAGAAAAATTTTGCATAAACCACAACTTAGCATTACTGCAACAACTGTTAGAGTTCCTGTTACTAATTCTCATTCTGAGTCTATTAATGTTGAATTTGAAAAGTCTTTTGAAGTAGATGATTTATTTAATACTTTAAAATCTTTTCCTAATATTGTTTTGATCGATGAGCCTAAATCAAATTTATATCCTCTTGCAATTAATGCAACAGGTCATGATGAGGTTTTTGTTGGTAGAGTTCGTCGTGATGAAAGTGTTTTCTCTGGTGTAAACTTATGGGTTGTTGCTGATAATATTAGAAAAGGCGCTGCCACTAATGCTGTTCAAATTGTTGAGGGATTGATTAAACAAGGACTTAAATAAGTCCTTGTTTTTTCATTAATTCTTTTAATTTTTCTTTGTTTGTTTTAGTTAATTCAACAAGTGGGAGTCTTGGTGTTCCAAAATCATATCGCATTAAATTTAGAGCATATTTTACTGGAATTGGATTTACTTCTGAAAACAAACTATTAATTAAATCTATAACTTCTAATTGCATTTTTGTTGCTCTTTCTATCTCTCCATTTAAATAATTCATTACTAAGTTATGTGTATATTTAGGCATAATATTTGATAATACTGATATTACTCCTTTTCCGCCTAAAGATAGTACTGGTAATACTTGGTCATCATTTCCAGAATATATTGTAAGATTTTCTTTACATAAACTTGCTATTTTAGCAACTTGAGATATGTCTCCACTTGCTTCTTTTATTGCTACAATATTGTCAATCTTTGAAAGTTCTAAACATGTATTAGGTTCTATATTTACTCCTGTTCTTGATTGTACGCTATACATTATAATTGGTATCTTAACTGAATTTGCTATTACCTTATAATGTTCGATTAATCCTTTTTGTGTTGTTTTATTATAATATGGCGTAACCACTAAAAGTCCATCTGCTCCAACCTTTTCTGCATATTTAGACATTTCAATTGCTTCTTTAGTATTATTGCTTCCTGTTCCAATAATTGCTTTCGTTCTTTTATTTATCTTTTCAATTGCAAATTTTATTAACTCCTTTTTTTCTTCTTTACTCATAGTTGATGATTCTCCTGTTGTGCCACATATAATTATTGCATCTATTTTGTTTTTAATTTGATCTTCTACTAATCTTTCAAATTCTTTAAAATAAATTCCATCTTTTGTAAATGGTGTCGCTATTGCAGTTCCACAACCTTCAAATAAAATTTCTTTCATAACTGCTCCTTTCATTTAAGGCATAAAGTAAAAATTGTTAATTATAATTTTTAACCTTTCTCCTTTTTAAGTAGATATACTATTATTTAGATTTACTTCCACTCTTTTAATTATATAACAAATATCAAAAAAATATTTCAACTTGATTTGTTTTAATTTAATCACTATATTTTTATTAGATTTAATTTTAGAAAAATTTTTACATTCAAACATTATGTTATAAAGAAAAATAGCTCCAATCCTGGAACTATTATAATTTATTTTTTTACATATCTAAAGTTTCATCATATTCAATATCATATCTTTTTGGTTCTGTATTAATATTTATATTAGTTGTATTTTCTGTTGGAGTTTTTGGTTGATTATTACTATTTTGCATCTCATTAGTGTTTGTATTATTTGAAGAATTTGTTGAACTTTTTTTCATCTTTTTCATTTGACTATCTATCATTTCATTTAGCTTATCAATTAAGTCAGGTACTAAGTCCAGTAGTTTATCAAGTGATGAACTATGTTCTATTGGAAGTAATTTTACTCCTGATTGTTGAACAACAATAAATGCAATTGGACTAATGCTTACTCCGAGCTCCTGATCCTCCTCCAAATGGCATTCTTATATCATTTTGCATAGCATTTACATCTTGTGGTTTTCCTTGAACTTTTCCTTTAAATTCACTTCCTCCTGCTGCAAAGCCAAAGTTTACTTTAGATATAGGTATTATTACAACATTATTGTTTGCTTGTATTGGCTCTCCTATAATTGTATTTACATCTACCATTTCTTTGATGGAATTCATAGCTGTATTCATTAAACCTTCTATTGGATATACACTCATATTAACTTCATTCCTTTCTGAAAGGCATATGATAGTATTGAAAGTTTTGCTTATTCTTTCAAACTAACTCTCCTTTACTTTATATTTATTGGTATTATTTACAAATAAATTAGATTTATACATTAAAAATTCTTTAATTATTGTAATTATCTTTATAGTTATTTGTACCCCTATTGCTAAACTAAATGTAATATTTTCACTATATACAGGATCTACCTTATATCTAAAATTTCTATTTAAATATTTTTCTTGTTTTTTCTCATCTTTATATATTTTAATTCTATCCTCTGTTATTATATTTAGACTAATTGCAATTATAATCATAAATACTGCTGACACTAATGCTGTATAATGTGCATTATGTAGTCCTAACTCCATATCTATATCTACTTTGTTTATTCTTAAATGTTTATTTATTATATTAATACTCATTAATTTTATTAATTCTTTATTTTTAGGCTTTAGTTGAACTTTTCCAATATTTTTTTCAATCATTGATTTAATTTTTTTATTGTTAATAGTAAGTATAGTAATTGGTAAAATATTGAAAATTTTTATCTTGATCTTTAATACTATTTTAATGTTATTTAATATATCTATATATTGTTTTTCAATGGCATGGTTAATGATAGTACTAATTGAATTTGCATTATCAATTTTTATTTTTTCAACTTTTACTGTAATTGATGAAAATGCAAGTATTACTACTAAGACTACTATAGTTATTAATATAAAATTTAAACAATAATAAAAAACTATCACTTTATATTCTCCTAGTGATAGTTTTTCCATATTTTTGCTTCTTATACTTTTGTATTAAGCAATTTATATATGAATTTTCAATTATTAAGTCATTTTAATCTATTGTTATGTTTTCTAAAATAACATTACTTTTTCTTTTTTTGGACCTCTATATTTCCAAATAATCTTTCTTGTTTTGTTACTACTTTACTTCTTCTTGACATTTCAAGCAGTCCTGAGAAAGCTGTTACAACTTCTTGTGGTTTACATCTATCTAATGAAAAAAGTCTGTTAAATACAAAATGTGATTTTTTTATTAGTTCTCTATACATTGTTTTTATAGTATCTCCAACAACATAATTTTCAATCAAAGCAATTTTTTCTACATTTTTCGCATTTTTATTCATCTTTGTTGTTATTTTATGTATTATTGTTTCATATATATCTGCAAGATTATGATAATCCTCATTTACTTCTAAGTCTAATTCTGGTAATTGTATCTTTTCTTTTATACTTCTAAATACTTTCTTATTGTTTTTTTCATACATTTCTTTAAATTTAGTTGTACTTTCTTTATATTTTTTATATTCAATTATTCTTTGTATAAGTTCTTCTTCTGAAAGCATTTCGTCATTGCTCTCTTGACGTGGTAAAAGTTTTTTTGATTTAATATATAATAAGTTTGATGCCATTAGTAAGAATTCACTTGTCAATTCTAAATCTAATTGTTCCATTTTTTTTATATATTCAATATATTGGTCTGTTATTTGATTTATGTTAACTTCATATATATCCATTTTGTTTTCATCAATCAAATGACACAGCAAATCTAATGGGCCTTCAAAGTTTTCAATTTTTATCTTATATTTGTTTGTTTCTAATGTTAATATACTTTGCATTATAAAACTTCCCTTTCTATATATAAAGTTAATTCAATGCTTCTTTTATGCTTTCACTACTATATCCTTTTCTCATTAAAAATCCTCTAATTTCAATGTTATCCATTGTTCTTGATTTTTTGTTTGCAATATTTTTAGCTGATTTTATTTCATATTCTTTTAATATTTCATACTTTTCTTGAAAATATTCGTCTATTGTTTTATTTTTCAATCCCTTTGATAATAGTTTGTTTTTGATTTCTCTAATAGACATATCCTTTATTGCCATATATTCATTTACTGCTCTATCAATATAAGAATTATCATTAATATATCCTAAATCAATTAGATTTTCTATTACTTCAGTTAATATTTCTTTATCATATGTTGCTTCAAACTTTCTTCTAACTTCTTCAGCAGTTCTTTTCTTATAAAATATATACTTTAATATTCTGGTTTTTACTTTATCAAACTGTTCTAATTCTTCGAAGGACTTTTTATTTTTTATAGATTTATCTTTAGTTCTTTCAATTAACTCTCTGTTATTATATTTTTCACCTGCATTTTTTTCAGTATCACTATATTGTTCTGTTAAAATTATTTCCTTTTTCCCACAAGAACAATTTTCATTTCTTTTTAATTTTTTTTGATTTAATCGTACATTAATTTCCTCTAAACTATTATAAGTATTAATCTTCTAGTTCCTCCTCATTAAATTCCTCTTCCTCAGTATCTTCTTTAATTGGAGCATCTTCTGCTAGACTTTGCTCAAATGCTGTATTAAAATTATCTCTAACTTTCTTTTCAATCTCTTCCATTATTTTTGGATTGTCTTCTAAATATTTCTTTGCATTTTCACGGCCTTGTCCTATTCTGTTTCCATCATAGCCAAACCATGAGCCACTTTTTTCAATTATACCAAGATTTACTGCAAGGTCAAGGATATTTCCTGATTTTGATATTCCTTTTCCATAAATTATATCAAATTCAGCCTCTCTAAATGGTGGTGCAACTTTATTTTTTACAACTTTAACTCTTGCTCTGTTTCCAAGGACTTCTCCATCTTGCTTGATATTTTCAATTTTTCTAATGTCTAACCTAACTGATGAATAAAATTTTAGTGCACGTCCACCTGGAGTAGTTTCAGGATTTCCAAACATTATTCCTACTTTTTCTCTTAATTGGTTAATAAATACAATTACACTGTTTGATTTATTTATAACACCCGCAAGTTTACGCAAAGCTTGTGACATTAATCTTGCTTGAAGTCCTACATGTGCATCTCCCATATCACCATCAATTTCAGCTTTTGGAACAAGTGCCGCAACAGAGTCAACTATAATTATATCTATTGCTCCTGAACGAACTAATGCTTCTGCTATTTCAAGCCCTTGTTCTCCAGTATCAGGTTGTGATACTATTAAATTATCTATATCAACTCCTAAATGCTTTGCATATACTGGATCTAGTGCATGCTCAGCATCAATAAATGCTGCTTCTCCCCCCATTTTTTGTGCTTCTGCAATCATATGTAATGCAAGTGTAGTTTTACCTGAAGATTCAGGTCCAAATATTTCTATTATTCTTCCTTTAGGTATTCCTCCTATTCCTAAGGCAATATCAAGACTTAATGCTCCTGTTGGTATTGCCTCAATATTCATCGCTGAATAGTCACCTAATTTCATTATTGCACCTTTTCCAAATTGTTTTTCAATTTGCCCCATCGCTGCTTCTAATGCCTTTTGTTTTTCTAAATTAATTTTTTCATTTTCTGTTTCTTTTTTACTCATTTTGTTTTCTCCTTACTTTTTTTAATCACTTATAATAATCCTTCTGTACTTTATTTGCACTTATAATTTTTTAATTGGCTTTGCATTCTCCTAAACGCGTGTTCGTTATTATTATACAATATTTTATTTTTTTGTCAACACTTTTAGCGAACATTTTTTTGTTTTTATATTTTTTTACTTTAAAATCAGCTAATTACAAGCATAATATTTTTTTTATTTTTAAATTTTATGTATACTAATTGTAAAAAATATTTTGTATATTCTAATATTATGTATACCTTCCTTTAGGATTTTTGTTGTATTATGTATACTTTTCAATTTTACTTTTAAGAATTTAATTTATTATTGTATATGTTCTAAACTTGTCTATACCATTCAAAAAAGTCATAATACGTAAAGTATGAATTTGGCTTAAATTCGCCTCCCATATTAGCATTTAGAATTAATATTCCTTTATTTCTATATAATCCAATATATGGAACATCTTCATTTGCAATTTTTTGTATTTCTGCGAAATTCTCTACTGAGTGTAATTTTGATTTTATATTTTCATTATTGTAATTTGCTATATTATTATCTCCATAAAAATATGATAAATCAGGAGTTATAGAATTATTTATTCCTGTTAATATCACTTGGTAATTTTTATTTTGCAAATATTCATGGTACTTTTCTTCAGTTACACTAATTACATTTATAATAATTCCAATATCTGCAAGCTGTTTTTTTATACTATTTGCAACATTGATTCTCTCTTGATTTCCCTCATTTACAGTTAAGTTTAAAACTAATCTTCGCACATGTCCATTAATACTTTTTTGCCATCTATTATTTACATATGTCCATCCATCATCTTGAAGAATTTTTTTTGCTTCATCCTGATTTGGAGTTATTACTCCTTCTCCATTATAAAGATAGCTACCATAATCTAATGGTCCACTTGTTACAATTTTTGAATTTCCTAACACTGATGATACTATATCATTTTTGTTTATTGCATAATTTATAGCTCTTCTTACAGCTTTATTTGTAAGAATTGTATCATCACAATTAAAACTTAAAAAATCATAACTTCTTCCTCTATATTCTTTTTTATTATATCCAATAGTTCCTACATAATCATTATAGTTTGTCATATATGTATTGATTATATCAATATTTCCTAATTTAAAAGTATTAAACATTTCGCCTATTGCATTGTATTTATGAATTGATATTGACGAAGTTTTTGGAGTTGCTTCATTTAAATTTCTCCATCTATCATTTCTAATTAATAAAATATTATCATTGTCAATACTAGCTATTTTATACATTCCTGTTCCCATAGGTATCTTACTAGAATTTTTAAAATCTTCATTTAAATAGTATGTGCTTGAAAGTATTGGAAAATCTAAATAAAATTCTATAAAATCAACATCTCTATTTAATTTTATTATTGCTGTTTCAGAATCAGGTGTCTCAACACTTTCAATACACTCAACATTTGATGTATATATCGATCTTTCCTCTTTTATTTTTTCAATTGTAAATTGTATATCTTTTGCAATGAAACTTGTTCCATCTTGCCATTTGATAGAATTGTCAATTTTTACTTGGTATGTTCTATCATCTATTTTTTCAAATGATTTTGCAAGACATGCTCGTACATGGTAATCTTCTGTAATTTCTACTAATGGTTCAAATATAAGCTTACTGATATTAATTATTTCTTTATTTGTTGTTAAAAGGGGGTTCATTGTATCATAATTTGATATTCCCATTTTTATGTTTTCAACAATGCTTATTTCACTTTCATTTTTTGTCTGAGTTTCTTCTTCTATTACTTCTTCAATATTGTTATTTTTACTATAATATAATATGTACACTGCTCCAATAGCTAGTCCAATGACTACAACTGCAAATATGTACTTAAATATATTATTGTTGTTTGATTTCATATTTTTCCTTTCATTATTTTTTCTCTTATTAATTATTCTAAAACATAATATACTAAGAATTAAACTTTTTCAAGTATTTTTAATATATTAAAAATTTATTTTTATACATTATTAATATAACATACTATAAAAAGGCACAAAAATATCATAATATTTTTTATGCCCCTCATTTAATTATAATCTATAGAATTCTTTTATCTTGATTCTACAATTAATTTTATTCCTGTTCTGTCTTCACCTTCTACTTGTACTTCTGCAAATGCTGGTATACATACTAAGTCTACTCCTGCTGGCGCTACAAATCCTCTTGCAATTGCTACTGCCTTTACCGCCTGATTTAATGCACCAGCTCCAATCGCTTGCATCTCTGCTTTGTTTGCTTCTTTCACCATTCCTGCAATAGCTCCTGCTACTGAATTTGGGTTTGATTTTGATGAGATTTTTAAAACTTCCATTATTTCCTCCTATATTATTTTTATTTAGTTTGTAATTACATATATATTTATAATACATTTGGAAAAATTTGTCTAGTGTTTTTACCAAATTTATACAGTTTTTCATCGACATGTTTTGACATTTTATGTTGTTTTATATTTATTATAACTATATGAATAGCAGTATTTAAGGTAAATATGTCATTCTAAGTGTTTATTCTATATATTTTTTTAGTTTTATTGGTGTCTTCATCTATTTCAAAAATCACACCATTTAGTTTACAATCACCATCTGCTAATTTGTATCTTTCTGGAATTGATGTTAAAAATCTTTTTATCGATACTTCTTTATCCATTCCTATTACTGACTCAATTGGTCCTGTCATTCCAATATCAGTTATGTAACCTGTTCCTTTTTCAAGTATTCTTTCATCTGCTGTTTGTACATGTGTATGTGTACCATATAATGCACTTATTCTACCATCTAAATAATATCCCATAGCTATCTTTTCCGCTGTTGCTTCTGCATGAAAATCAACTACAATTATGTCAACATCTATGTGTTTTATAATCTCATCAACTGCTGTAAATGGATTGTTTGACAACACTGGCATATCTGTTCTTCCTATTAAATTTATAACAGCTATTTTTTTATCATTTTTCTCAATTATTGTGTATCCATGCCCGTGGAACTCCTTTAGAGTAATTTGCTGGTCTAATTAATTTTGGATTTGTTATAAATGAAAATATATCTTTTTTCCCCCACGTATGATTTCCCATTGTTAAAACATCAATTTTCAATTTACATAATTCATTAAATATCTTAGTTGATATCCCCATTCCGCCTGCAACATTTTCCGCATTTACTACTGTAAAATCTATATTTTCCCCTTCTTGTATATTAGGAAAATCTGACTTTAATTTTTCAAGCCCATTTTCTCCTACTAAATCTCCTATTGCTAAAATTTTCATCATTATTGTTTTCCTTTCATTTTAAGTGCTACTTTACTGTATATAGTTTTATATATTATTCTAAATAACAAGTATATGCAGACCTATAAGCATTTGACATACAAATAGGTCTGCTTTGTTCTATATTACGACATTATAAATTTTTCCTGGAACATAAATCTCTTTCTTTATTTCTTTTCCTTCTAATATACTTTGAACTTTTTTATCTTTTTTTATTTCTTCAAGCATTTCTTCAGGTGTTAACGCTGTACTTACTGACACACATGCTTTTAGTTTGCCATTTACTTGTATAGGTATGTTTTTCATTCCGCCTTTTAGTTCTTGTTCATTTACTTCTGGCCATGAATAATTATATAATTCATCTGTGTGTCCTAATATTTGCCATTGTTCTTGAGCAAAATGAGGTGCTAAAGGCGATATAACTTTTATTAATGTCTCAAATGCATCTTTTGCAACTTCAGTATTAATTTCTTTGTTTGCCAAATAATCATTTATTGCATTTAATAATTCCATACTTCTTGCTATGGCTGTATTAAATTGGAATATTTCAATATCTCTTGTCATTGATTTTATTGTATTACTTTTTACTCTAAGTAATTCTTGCTCTAGCATTCCTTTATCGTTTGTACCTTCTTTTAGAGCATTTATTTTTTCAGTAGCACTTTCAATTCTTGAGAAATATTTTGTCATTGCTTCTATTCCTTTGTCATCCCAAGGTCCGCCTTTGCAATAATCAAATCCAAACATTAGATACATTCTAAATACGTCTGCTCCATATTTGTCAACATATTCATCAGGAGAAACTGTATTACCTTTACTTTTACTCATCTTGTTTCCATCAGGTCCTAATATCATTCCTTGGTGAAATAGTTTTTTAAATGGCTCGTCAAAATCTAAATATCCTAAATCTTTTAATGCTTTAGTAATAAATCTTACATATATTAAGTGCATTGCTGCATGTTCTTTTCCACCAACATATACATCTATTGGTGCTACCTTATTTATTACATCTTTATTAAATGCTTCCTTATCATTTTTAGCACAAGGATATCGTAGTTCATACCATGATGAACATACAAATGTGTCAAGAGTATCTGCCTCTCTTGTAGCATCTCCACCACATTTAGGGCATTTGCAATGCATAAATTCTTCTGACTTCTTAAGTGGTGATACCCCATCTGGTTTGAATTCTACATTGTAAGGTAATAGTACTGGTAAATCTTTTTCAGGAACGACGGTCGTTCCACATTTATCACAATATACTATTGGAATTGGAGCCCCCCAATATCTTTGTCTTGATACTAACCAATCTTTAAGTCTATAATTTATTGTTTTTTCTCCAAATCCTTGTTTATTTAAATCTTCAACTATTTTGTTTTTGGCGTCTTCAGTTGTTAGTCCATCATATTTGTCGCTATTTTTTAGAATTCCATATTCGCAATATGGTAATGTATATTCATCTGTTTCATTTTTAGGTTTTATTACTTCTTTTATTGGTAATTTATATTTGCTTGCAAATTCATAATCTCTTTCATCATGTGCTGGAACTGCCATAACTGCACCTGTTCCATAGTCTTCTAATACATAATCAGCTATCCAGATTGGGACTTTGTCTCCATTTACTGGGTTTATTGCATATGCCCCTGTAAACGTTCCTGTTTTTTCTTTTTCTGTTGACATACGTTCTATCTCATTTAATTTAGATGTTTGTAAAATATATTCGTCAACATTTTCTTTACATTCAGGTGTTGTTATTTCTTGTACTAGTTTACTTTCTGGTGCAATTACCATATATGTTACACCATTTAATGTGTCAGGTCTTGTTGTGAATACTTTTATATTGTGCTTTCCATCTTCTGTTTTGAAGATAATTTCAGCTCCTTCTGATTTTCCTATCCAGTTATATTGTACTTTTTTTGTTGACTCTGGCCAATCTATTTTTTCTAATCCTTTTAATAGGTCTTCTGCATAATCTGTTATTTTGAAAAACCATTGGCTTAATTTTTTCTTAACAACTGCTGTTCCACATCTTTCACATTCACCATTTATTACTTGTTCGTTTGCAAGAACTGTTTTACAGCTGTCACACCAGTTTACAGGTGCTTCTTTTTTATAGGCTAGTCCTGCTTCATATAATTTAACAAATAGCCATTGTGTCCATTTATAATAATCAGGCATACATGTTTCTACTGAGTAATCCCAATCGTAGCTTACTCCCATTTCATCTAATTGTCTTTTCATTGTTTCTATATTTTTTAATGTTGAGTCTTCTGGATGTATTCCTGTTTTTATTGCATAATTTTCTGCTGGAAGCCCAAATGCATCAAACCCCATTGGGTGAAATACGTTATATCCTTGCATTTTTTTGAATCGTGCAAATGAGTCTGCTGGTGCAAAGTTGAACCAGTGTCCTAAGTGTAGTTTTGCTCCAGAAGGATATGGTAACATTTCCATTGTATAAAATTTTTCTTTTTCACTGTTTGGGTTATATTTATATAATCCATCTTCTCTCCACTTGTCTTGCCATTTTTTATCAATCTCTTTTGAATACTTCATAATATCTCCTCCTTACAAACTGCACTTATTTTATCACAGTTTGATGGAGTTGGCAAGATAAAAGTGGATTAAATTTGTGAAGAGTAGGGTTTTAGTATAAATTTTATTAATATCTAAAAACATAGCTTTTTTATACATTGTTACATACATTTCTTTAAGTTATCCCTATATAAACATAATATATTGTTTTATCTTTATTTAAGTCTTTCTCATAATCAGACAAACTCGTTCCCTGCACAATTCCTATATTTGTATTTCCTTTACTATAAGAATATTCTGTCACTAACTCACATTCTGAAATAGTTCCTGTAATTTTTTTATCAGTCCAGCGTCTGCCTGATGATATCCTTGGTATATCTTCTATTCCGTGTAATACTATCTATCCTATAAATTTTAGAAAGAGTTGATGGAAATGTTCTCGAATTATACCTACCAGTAACTGGAGTTCTTTCAATATATTTTCCCACTAGTAGGCTTCTTGCTTGTGATAAAGTTGCAATATGTTGTGTTCCAAGTGAATTAGCTTTTACTTGTACTGTTGGAGTTTTTATTACATCCCATTTTTCCCAAGTATATAATTTAGTTGTTCCTTGTATCTCACTATAATTATTGTTATGTTTTTTGTCATAAACTATAATTTTACAAGTATGATGACCTGTTGTTAGACCTGTTATTGTTATACTTTTAGTCACACTTGATGTTGTTGATGTAAAAGTTTGCTCTCCTTCTTTTACATTATCTACATAAAATTCAAATTTAACTATCCCACTTTTGATATCTTGTGCTGTCGCACTTAGTGTTATTCCATCTATTGAATATTTTTCAGCTGTAAAATTTGTTATTATTGGTCCTTCGTTATCAAAATTAAATGCTTCACTTCTTCTTTTTGCTGTTGCTCCATTTTCTGTTTCTAACAATATCCATAAGTAGTATTGTCCTGTAACATTATTTTTTGTTATTGTATCTCCATCTTTGCACTCTTGTGTAAATGTAATTTACTTGTAATTTTTCTGTAACATTGCTTAGTACAAATAAATCACAGCACTTCTATATAAAATAGATTGCTGTGATTTTTTTAATCTTCCCAAGTCATTTCATAATCAATAAGTCTAACTGTGTCGCCATCTTTTACACCAGCCTTTTTAAGTGCTTTGTTAAGTCCGATTTCATCAAGCTTTCTGTGTAAATAGAATAAAGATTCATAGTCTGCAACATTAACTCTACGCATAATGTTTTCAATATCTTCTCCTTGAACAACAAAAATCTTCCCTTCTCTTGTAACTGTAAATTTCTTCTTTGTTTCAAGTGTATATACTTTTTTAGTTGCACTGCTATCTATTTCAATAAGGTTTTCCTTAGGTAATGTTTTTAGTGTTTCTGATACATATGTCATAAGTTCATCAATTCCTTTTCCTGTTGCTGCTGATATCTTAAATAATTGTTGTTTATTCTTTTTTGCTAGTTTTTCTAATTTGGCAAAATTCGTATTGTCTTGTAAAATATCAGTTTTGTTTGCTACTATTATTTGAGTTCTCTTTGATAATTTTTCACTATATTGTTTTAATTCATTATTTATTGTTTTATAATCATCTACTGGATTTCGACCCTCAGAACCTGAAACATCTATAAAGTGTAGTAGAACTCTAGTTCTTTCAATATGTCTTAAAAATTGTATTCCAAGTCCTACCCCATCACTTGCCCCCTCAATTATTCCTGGAATATCAGCTATTACAAAGCTATCACCGTATTTCGATTTTATAACTCCAAGATTAGGGTCTATCGTTGTAAAATGGTAGTTTGCAATCTTAGGATTAGCAGATGTTACAGTTGATAAAAATGTTGATTTTCCTACATTGGGAAATCCTATTAGTCCAACATCAGCAAGTAATTTTAGTTCAAGTATGAGCTCTTTTTCTTCTCCTTTTTCACCATCTTCTGCGAACCTAGGAGCTTGTCTTGTTGGTGTTGCAAAATGTGAATTTCCAAGACCGCCTCTACCACCTTTTAATATAAGTACTGTTTGCTCTTTTTCTGATAAATCTGCAAGCACTTCATTTGTTGATGCATCTTTAATAATAGTTCCAATAGGAACTGAGATATAAAGGTCATCTGCACTTTTCCCGTATTTTCTAGCCCCTTGACCATTTTCTCCATTTTCTGCTTTAAATTTCTTTTTGTATCTAAAGTCAATTAGTGTATTTGTGTCATTGTCTACTTTAAAGTAAACATCTCCACCTCTACCACCATCTCCACCATCTGGTCCACCTGCTGCTACATATTTTTCACGTCTAAATGATATTGCACCATTTCCGCCTTTACCAGCTGATACATAAATTTTTACATAGTCTGTAAACATAACTGTTTCCTTTCTATTTTAACTTCGTTATAGCTAGTCCATCACCAACTTCCAAAATTTCAGTTTCAAGTTTCGGATCTTCTGTAACAAGTTTTATATACTCACGTAAATGAGTTACTGCAGTACGTTGTTTATGTTTGTTATAATCACTCATAACATATCCTTTATATAAAATATTATCTGCAAATATTATTCCATCTTTTTGTAGTAAACGTAGTGCTTGTTCTAGAAAAAATGGATATTTTCCCTTTGCTGCATCAATAAATATCATATCATATTTATCTTTTAGCGATGGAAGTATTTCTAGCGCATCCCCTTCATAAATATTTATGGTCTTATTCTTTTCTATCAATTTTATGTTTTCTTTTGCTTCAACTATCATATTTTCGTCACGTTCTATTGTGTCAATTTTTCCATTTTCTTGTAAGAATTTACTAAATTGAAGTGCAGAGTATCCAACAGCAGTACCTATTTCAAGTATACTATTTATTTTTTTATCTCCAATTATCTCGATTATTCTTATCAATGTATCATCCATTATTATTGGAATATGTCTTGCTAATGCACTTATTTTTATTTCTTCTAAACTATTCAATACTTTAACCTCTTTTAAATCATTATATATTCTGCTTCCTTTTTTCAATATAATTTGCATTTTCATAATTAAATATCTATAACCTTTGCTAAATTATTGCTATTATTCTGTACTTTTGCTAATAAATATATCTGGCAATAAATCTTTTACTTTTACAATTTTATTGTCTTCAACCATTACTTCTGCTTCAAGATTTTTTTCATTTACCATTCTTATCATTTCCCTGCAAACTCCACAAGGTGGCTATACAGTGCCTTTTGCAGCATATGCTACTATTTTTACTATTTCACTTTCATTGTGTTTTACCATTTCAGCTATAGCTGAACGTTCAGAACATACTCCTAATGAGCATTCTATTTCTGTTGATACTCCTGTATAAACATTACCATCTTTTGTTAACAATGCACAGGCAACAGAACCATAAGAAAAATTCTTGTTTAATTTTACTTTATGTGCAATTTTCTTTGCTTCTTCTAAAAGCATTTCAAACTCCTTATCCATCTCTCCCACTCCTTGTTTATTATTAATTTGACACAGCAAAAATCAATTATCTTTAAACTTCACTTTGTCAAAGAATTACCAGAGTATATCAAACTCTGGTAATCATAAATTGTCCTAAATAATCAATTATTCAGCTTTTTGTGCTCTTCTTGCTTCTCTTTCGCGAACTGCATTATCAAGTGTTTTCTTTCTAAGTCTAATATTTTCTGGTGTAATTTCTACAAGTTCGTCTTCTGCTATAAATTCTATTGATTGTTCTAGTGACATTTTTACTGGTGGCACTAAACGTAATGCATCGTCTGAGCCTGAGGCTCTAGTATTTGTCAAATGTTTTTCTTTACATACATTTATTGAAATATCTTCATTTCTAGAGTTTATTCCAACAATCATCCCTTCATATACTTCAACTCCTGGTCCAATTAAAAGCTCTCCTCTTAATTGTGCGTTGTATAGTCCATAAGTAATTGATGTTCCATTTTCAAAAGCAACTAATGTTCCTCTTGTACGAGCTTGTATTTCTCCTTTATATGGTTCATAATCCTTAAATACACTTGACATTGAACCTTCACCTCTAGTATCTGTTAAAAATTCAGTTCTATATCCTATAAGTCCTCTTGCAGGAATTGTAAATTCTATCTTTGTGTGTCCTGGTTCTGCTGGTTCCATATTTACCATTTCACCTTTACGAGTTCCTATTTTTTGTATTACTGTTCCAACTGCATCGTCTGGTACATTTACACTAAGTGTTTCAACTGGTTCGCATTTTACTCCATCAATATCTTTGAAAATAACTTTTGGTCTTGAAACTAATAGTTCAAATCCCTCTCTTCTCATTGTTTCAATTAATACTGATAAATGTAATTCTCCACGTCCACATACTTCAAAGCTTTCTGCCTTATCTGTTTCTCTAACACGTAATGAAACATTTCTTTCAAGTTCTTTCATTAATCTATCACGAATGTGTCTTGATGTAACGAATTTTCCTTCTTTTCCAGCAAATGGTCCATCATTTACACTAAATGTCATTGATACTGTTGGTTCGTCAATGTTTACAAATTCTATTTTTTCTGGATGGTTTACATCACATATAGTCTCTCCAATGTTTATGTCTTGTATACCTGCTATTGCAACTATATCTCCTGCTTCGATTTCTTCAGCTTCAACTCTTTTTAGACCCTCATATGTAAATAATTTTGCAATTTTTCCTTGAGTATTTTTCTCATCTTTACATATTACAACATTTTGTCCAACTGATATTTTTCCTCTTTCAAGTCTACCAATTGCAATTCTTCCTAAATATTCATCATATGATATGTTAGAAACTAATAATTGCATTGGACCATTAACATCTACTTTTGGTGCCGATATTTTATCAATTATTGTATCAAATATGCATCTAATATTATCACTTTCGTCATTTAAATTCATTTTAGCAATTCCATTTTTTGCTGATGCATATACAACAGGAAAGTCAAGTTGCTCGTCATTTGCGTCTAAGTCCATAAATAACTCTAATACTTTATCAACTGCTTTTAATGGTTCTGCTCCAGGTCTATCAATTTTGTTTATTACTACTATCGGCTCTAGATTTAATGCTAGTGCCTTTTTTAGTACTTCTCTTGTTTGTGGCATTGGTCCATCAAATGCGTCTACAACAAGTAATACACCGTCAACTGTTTTTAAAACACGTTCAACTTCTCCTTCAAAGTCAGCATGTCCTGGAGTATCAACTATATTGATTTTCACTCCATTGTACATTACAGATGTGTTTTTAGAAAGAATTGTTATTCCTCTTTCTCTCTCTAAATCGTTAGAGTCCATAACTCTTTCTTGTACTTGTTCGTTTTCTCTAAAAACATGACTTTGTCTTAATAATGCGTCAACTAATGTTGTTTTACCATGGTCAACGTGTGCAATTATTGCTATATTTCTTATCTTTTCGTTACTCATTTCCTTTCTCCCTACTACTGTATTCATTACTTGTGCCTTCTAATTCTCTAATTGAAAGCTCAATTTTTTTATTTTTCATATCAATATTTATTACTTTAACATTTACTTCTTCATTAACTTCAAGTTTGTCCTCTGGCTTTGTAATTCTTTCTGTGCTTATTTGTGATATATGTATTAATCCTTCAACACCTTCTTTAATTTCTGCAAATGCTCCAAATGTTGCTAGCTTCTTTATTTTTACCTTTATTACATCTCCAACATTTATACCTATGTTGTCCCAAGGATTTTCACCTTTTCCATCATATGAAAGCTTAAAACGTTTATTTTCTTTATCTATATCTTTTATTCTTACTTTTATTTTTTGCCCCTGTTTTAATAGGTCATTTGCATTTGCATTTCTGTTCCAAGATATTTCAGATATATGTAATAATCCATCAACTCCATCAACATTTACAAATGCTCCATAAGAACATACACTTGAAACTGTACCTTCATACTCCTTATCTACTTCAACATTACTCCAAAATGCTTCTTCTAATCTTTTCTTTTCTTCCTCAACAACAACTCTAGCAGAACCTATTATTCTGTGTTCGTTTGGTTTATATTCAATTACTCTAAAACGTATTCTTTCCTTTTGACCACAAGCAAGTGAGTTTGGAATAAATATTCGTATTCCTTGATAGTCAACAATTACACCTTTATCGTTTGCAGATTTTACTTTTTCTTCAAATATTTCATTATTATTAACTTTTTCTTCAAACTTTTTAAGTGTTTCTTGCTTTTTCATTTTTTTATAAGATAATAAAACATTTCCATTTTGGTCATGTCCAATTACTTCACATGTAATTGAATCTCCTGGTTTAAATTCATCTTTAGGGTCAGCCTCTTCATCAAATGAATATTCATTTTTTGGAACTATACCGTCTGCTTTGTAATTAAAGTCTACAAATATCTCACCATTTGAGGTTACTGATATTACTTTTCCGTTTACAATTTTTTCTAATTTTTTGTTACTTTCCATTGAAGCATTTAGTAATTCTTCAAAAGATACATTTTCTTCGTTCATACATACCTTTCCTTGTAATCTTAAAATTTAAATTTAACTAAAATTTACTAGATTACTAACTTTTTTATTATACTCTTTTTTTCGGCTATTGTCAACATAAGTCGATAAAAAAGTATAGTTGTTTTTGCATATTAATAAAAATAAAGAACTCACTTAATATTATAGAGTTCCTTATACTTTAATTTTACTATTTACAATGCGATTTTACAATTTCGACTAATGTAGAGCCATCAACTGTATATGCAAAGTCTGCTTTAAATTTGGAAAAGTCAAAATATCTAGTCTAGTTCCGCTTCCAATTTCTTCATCTGGTGTAAATGCTACATATATATCACCGTGTTCAATATTGTTATTTTTAATGATTGTAAATATATAATTCTTGTAGTTCTTGTACTAATTCCTTAGCTAAATTCCATTGTGTTTCAGTACTTGGAGTAATTTTGCTTTTAGAATTTGAATTTGTAGGAATCTTAATATATTTTAAAAATCTATTTAATATATCCATAACACCACCTATATTAACTTTTATTTTTATTGTTCTTGATATATTTTACTTTTTAATTCCACCCAATTGTTAGCTCTTGTTATTGATGTTTTAATTTTTTCGTTTACGATTGAAGTAAATACTATGGTTTTGATATTCTCTTTTGCAACATTTTCGCAATGTTGTACAGAATCATCTATCATAATATCTATATTGTTATCTTTACAAATTTTAGCTTTATCATAAGAGTTAAATATTATTTGTGTATATGGTATATTGTTTTCTTTTAAAAGGTCTATTGTTAACTGTTCTATTCCATTAAAAAATTTCCCATTTGTTCTTGCAGTTATTAAATATATCTCATTTCCATCATTTACTAATTCTCTTATAGTTTCACCTGCATTTTCTTTTAGTTTTGCGTCCTTAAATATATTCATACTGTTTTCTTTATAAAATCTTTTTATGTTTTCAGTTGGCATTTCACCTCTCATTACAGCTTCAATATGTTCATATATGTCTTCGTTGTTTTCATACATTTCTATATATTTTCTTATTGATGCTGATGTATCTGTTATTACATCATCTATATCTATTCCTATTCTCATTTTATTTTTCCTTTCATTTTTCATGTGTTAATTATATCAGTATTATAATTGTTTTTCAAGCGATTACTCCTATAATATTGTTTTTAACTTACTTATATGATACAATTATGTTAATCTTAATTTCTATAAATAAACTCGTGGGACTCTTTTACTAATTGAGCAAGTTACTTCATATGGAATTGTTTGTAAATGATTTGCAATTTGTTCTATATGTTTTATATCTTTTATTATAGTTACTTTGTCACCTACTTTTATTGTATCATCAACTTTTACAAATAACATATCCATGCAAATATTTCCAACAATATTATATGATTTATCATTTATATATACATTTCTTCCTGTGTTTTTTCTGATAATTCCATCTGCATATCCAATAGGAACTACTGCAATTTTTTCTATTCCATTTGCCTTATAATTTCCGTGAATAGCCTACTGTTTCATTTTCTACTGTGTTAATTTGTATTACTTGGCTATATAGGCTAAACGTTGGAAGAAGCTGTAATTTAGTATTTTCCATAAGTCCATACATGTTTATTCCAAGCCTACAACCATTTGTATATGGTAATTTTTCATATAACATTGTTGCATCACTTGCACAAATATGCACAATAGAAATTTCAGTTAGATTAATATCTTGTGTTATTTCTTCAAATTTTCTAAATTGTTTTTCTGTGTCAGCTTTATTTACTGCATTATATATATGTGTATAAATTCCTTCTAGTTCAAGATTACTATTCTTTATTATCGTATATATTTTATTAAATTCTTCTTTGTTATTAGTGCCTAATCTATTCATTCCAGTATTTATTTTTATATGTACTTTTAATCTGTGGTTCTCATTTGATATTAATTTTTCTAAATATTCTAAATTACTTATTGTAATTGTAATATTATTTTTTATACATTCCTTAATATACTCTATTGGTATAATTCCTAAACACAATATTGGAATATCCTTTATATTGCTTCTTATTTCTAATGCCTCTTCTAAAGTTGCAACTGCTAAATAGTTACATCCGCCTTTTATTATCGATCTTACTGTTTTTATATCATTGTGTCCATAGCAATCTGCCTTTACAACTCCAAAGTAATACTTGTAGTTATTGTACTTTTTTATTAATTCTTGTACATTGCTTTCTATATTTTTCAAATTAACTTCTATATATGTATTTCTATACATAAAACATATCCTTCCTTCTTTTATTATCGTAGTTTATGCACTTATTCTTATTTTGTTACAGCTTTAATATAGTACAATTTTAAAAAACTCTATAAAAATTTTCATCTGTATCATTTGAAACTGGAGATTCTATTTTAATGGATAAAAATGAAAAATATTATTGGGATGCACAGTATTGCAAAGTATCCATGACTTGTACACCTACTTAGTCAAAAGAGCAATCTGCTATAGTACAATAAATAGTACACCTCTATATATTAGATTTTCTAATATTTGAGGTGTATTGCTTATTATAAATCTATATCGTCTCCAACTTCGACTTTTTCCCTTACTCGGCTTCTATTATCTAGATATTCATATAAAATTTTAAAAGGTTTAAAATCAATATGATTAGTAAATTCGCTTCCATTACAATTAGTAACGTCTATAAAGTACATATCCTTCATTGTTTCATATCTTTCCTTAGCCATTAATAATTGTTTACTTGATGGAATTGTAGGTACTAATGTTACACAAAATGGTATGTCAATATCTTCTCCAAGTAGTTCTAAAAAAATCAAGTCTTTTCTATTTTTCACTACCGCTCCTGCTGCTGGCCAATGGGCACTAACTGTGCCTTGGGCTAACTCTCTTTGCTGTGAAGTTAATGTTTCCAAAAATTCACCATATAATTCTAATGACAATTCATTGTGATTTTTTGCTACATTTTCTGCTGATAGAATTGTGCCATCTCCCATTATTCCATAAACTCTTGATAAAATACTCATATATTTCCTTTCTATTCTATAATTACTTGTACATTTCATTATAGCATATATAGGAAAATATTTCAAGTTGTTTTTCCATTTAATTACAATAATTATGTAAAGCACACTTAAAACTAAATAATTATATAAGTTTTTTATAAATTATCATGCATTAAAACAATTATAGTTAGTATAAATTCATCTGCTTCTTCTTTATTTATAAGCATTGCATTATTTAATAATAAAAGAAAGATGAAAGTGGAAATATTTTACTACAAAGAAGGCAAGGAACAAATCTTTGGTGTGGACTTCTTGTACTTCCTGCTGGCTATGTTGATGAAGGTGAAAATGTATATGAAGCAGCAGTCAAAGAAGCAAAAGAGGCTTAAAAGCCTCTTTTTATATATATTGTTCTAATTCTTTTTTCAATTTATCTAATACTGTAAATCGTATCCCATGTATGCCAAAATTATTGGCTACTTCCACATTACATTTTTTATCATCAATAAATATTGTTTCTTCTGGAATTAGTTTATATTTTTCTAATAATGTTTTATAATTATTTTCATTTGGCTTTGTTGTTCCTATTTCAAAAGAGTAAACTCCACCTTTTATATAGTTAAAAAAATTAAATTGCTTATTATGATTGTGACTTTCTATACTTGAATCAGATAAGATATAAATATTATATCCTCTATCATTTAGTTCCTTTAAATACTTAGCCGTATCTTTTATTTCAAATAGTATATATTTAAAGTCAATGTTGTTAAATATTTCATTTATTTTATTTATATGCTCTAGATATCTTTGTATTAATCTTTGCTTTGTTTCTAAGATACTATATTTTGAAGAATTATATTCATCCCATTCTTCACCATAAAATATTATCTTTGTAAATAATTTAATTTCTTCTTTACTATATCCTATATGTTCTAGGTACCTTTCAGGTTTATATTCAATTAGCACTCCTCCTAAATCAAATACTATGTTTTTTATCATTAAATACCACCCTTAATATATTAATGGAGCTACCAGTGAGAATCGAACTCACGACCTACGCATTACGAGGGCGTTGCTCTACCAACTGAGCTATGGTAGCACATTATAATTATAATATAATTTAAAAGTAAAAAAGTCAACTGTTTATTATATCTTTTATAACTTCTCCTGCGACAATTAAGCCCATAACACTTGGAACAAATGCTATGCTTCCTAATGTATTATTTTGATCTTCGTCTTGTATTAATTTTACTGGAGTTTCTTTTGAATATACTACCTTGTGCTTTTTGATACCTCTAATCTTTAGTTCTTTTCTTAGAATTCTACATACTGGACATACTGACGTTTCATGTATATCAGAAACTTCAAACATTGTTGGATCTAGTTTGTTTCCAGCACTTGTAGCAGATATAATATTAATTCCTAAACTATATGCTTTTTCAATTACTTTTAATTTAGATAACATTGTATCAATAGCATCAACAGCATATGTAAAGCTTTCATCTAAAAGATTTTCTTCTCCACCTTTAATATCATCAGGTTCATAAATATCTACTTTTGCATGTGGGTTAATATCTAATATTCTTTCCTTCATGACATCTACTTTTCTTTTTCCAATAGTAGAATGTAGAGCCATTATTTGTCTGTTAATATTTGTTATATCTACATTGTCAACATCAATTAATACCAAATGCCCTACTCCTGCTCTGGCTAAAGCTTCTACTGTATATGAGCCAACCCCACCAATTCCATATACTACCACTTTAGATTTTTTTATTTTTTCAACTCCTGCTTTACCAATTAGTAATTCAGTTCTTGAGAATTGATTTTTCATTTTATTTCCCCTTACTAAATTTTTATTGCATAATCTTTCCTCCACCTAAAACAATATCATCAATATAAAATACAGCTGATTGTCCTGGAGTTATACGTGCTTGTGGCTCGTCAAATGTTATTTTTACAATATAATCTTCATTTAAACTGTTTTCATTCAAATTCATAATTTCATATTCGTTATATAAATTATTTTTTTCAATTATTTTATTTTTTAAATTACTAATATCAACTTTTTCAATTACAGCCTTTGCTTCTTTACTTGAATATCTCGTTTTTACATTTACTTTAATTGGTTTATCAATATCGTCAACTAATAATAAATTTACATCTTTTACAAATACTTCTTTTTGATAAAGTTCACTTTCTTCTCCAACAATTACTTCATTTCTCTCTTTGTTAAATCCAATAACAAATAGAGGAACTTTATAAGATATTCCTAATCCTTTTCTTTGACCAATTGTATAGTTGTATAGACCTTTATGTTTTCCAAGAATTTTTCCTTTCGTGTTTACAATATCTCCAATATTCGGTGTTAAATTAGAATTTTGTTCTAAAAAACTCTTATAATTTCCATTTGGAATAAAACATATATCTTCACTATCTGGCTTATTAGCAACTTTTAAATTATATTCTTTTGCAATATTTCTAATTTCTTCTTTGCTTTCAAATTCTCCAAGTGGAAATATAATTTTTGAAAGTAATTCTTTTGGAATACTATATAATACATAGCTTTGGTCTTTTGCTATGTTGTTTGATTTCTTTAAAACATATCTAGCATACTTATCACTATACTCTGTTTTTGCATAATGACCTGTTGATATATAATCAATTCCAAGTGATTTAGCTTTATTATACATTGCTCCAAACTTTAAATATCTATTACATTCTATACAAGGATTTGGAGTTTTGCATTTACTATATTCTTCAATAAAATTATTTATAACATTTTCTTTAAATTCATTTCTATAATCAATTATACAGTGTTCTATTCCTATATTCTTGCACACATTTTTTGCATCCAAGTCTGAATTCAAATTACAGCATCCACCTTCATATAGCTGCATCGTAGCTCCATATACTTCGTATCCTGCATTTTTTAGTAAAATGGCTGAAACAGAACTATCAACTCCTCCACTCATTCCTAATAAAACTTTTCTCATTATTAATTTCCTCTTCTAGCACATTTAATACATTTTTCATTATTAATATCATATCCACATTCTAAACTATGAAGTCCAAGGGTCTTATGTGTATATATTGCAAGTTTGTTAATACTATCGTCACTTAAAATTGTTTTTATATTTTTTGCCTCTTCTTCAACATTTTCTTTTTTTGCTCCAATAATATCAGTTAAAAATAGTTTGACAATATCATATGCCTCAATTATTTTTATAGCTTCTCTTTCTCCTTGTTCTGTCAATTCAATTTGTTTATATGGCTCATAATTAATTAATCCTGCATCTTTTAAAGACTTAATCCCACTATTAACACTTGCTTTTGTAATATTAAGTTTCTTCGCAATTTCTGTTACTTTTATTTCATTTTCGGTATTTTTTAATATATATATTACTTTTAAATATTCTTCTTGGCTATTCGTCAATTTCATAAAATTTTCCTCTTTTACTTTTCACAGTAATAAATATTATTTTTCATTTATTATTTTTATATTACTGTATTACAATACAATAATTATATGTTTTTTTCTTGACTTTGTCAATTATTTACATAAATATAATACTTCTCATAATTGCTCCTACTTTGTAAATTGACAAATATGGTTCTTTACATTCTACTCAATATACTATAAATATTTGACTAATTCTAGCAAATTTTTACAAAGTACTTGCATTCACTTACAATTTATGGTATAATAGAATATGGCTTTGCGTTTATTCGCAATTCCGTAGCAAGCTGGCTCGTTTTTTTGAGTTAGTAAACAACACACACATACATTAAGGAGGAACGTACATCATGAAACTGTTCAAAAAGAGCACCACCCCTGGAGAAAAGAAGCCTATCTTGGAAAAGGTTCGGGAGAACCCCAAGAAGCCTTTGGGCGTCATTTTGACCTCTCTCCTCATCATCCTGCCGTTCTGCATCTGCCTGCTTGGCGCCTTTCTCTTTGCCTTAAACTACATCCGCAATGACGCGTACAAGTACAACGACGACACCTATGAAACTATCGAAGAGGTGCTCTGCGGTGTAAAGGTCTCTCAGTCTGACGGCACAGTGAAACTGGAATCCAAGAAAATCACTCTGTCCGATGGTTCGGTGAAAGAAATTATGCCATGCCTTGTTAAAGGTGAAGGACTTGACGACAGGGAGCTTCGGCAATACTTGGACGAATACGGTGGCACGTACGAAACCAGCTATGAGAACGGACAAACCCAAGTCATATGTTCCATCAAAAACGGCTACTTTGATGCCGTGGTTACTGTATGGCTCGACGAAAATGATGATATTACTCAAATATCCCGCAATTACAATTCTCTTGGAGCCTATATGGATAACCTCATCCGTCAAGTTGGTCTTGTCGCTCTTGGCATTGCCTTAGTTGTATTCTTTGTAGTAGAATGCCTGATTTTTGGCGGTCTTGCTGCGTATGGCAAGTTATACAACTGGCAGGCTGAGAAGAAAAAGAAAAAGGAGGAAGCTCACTCTTCTGAAGAAACCGCAATACAAAACCCTTATATGGGAACTGCTGCCAAGTAAGAAATATACACCTAGTCAACATCACTTGTGGCTTAAAACAGTTCAGTAACAAAATTCTAACATTTATATGTATGACAAAAGAGCTCTGGCATCTGCCAGGGCTCTTTTTGTTTTGCTCATTTTAGATAGTTACCTACTTAGGTTTTCAATCTTTTAAGGGTTAGTGGTAACAAAAATAATGTCCGCTTGGTGTGTGTTCATACACACCACTTCCTTGTGTAAATAACGCTTGGTAAACAACATTTTCTGGCAAACCTGTTTCTACTCTTCCACGTAAGAAATTTTCCATATCAATACAAGTCTGCTTATTGGGTGGATTATTAATCGATCCTGATGCTACTGGTGCATATTGTCCAGGCGCATATACTACAGCTCTTATAGTAGTTTCCTCAAAATATGGGCTTTTAACACGAAGTTCCATTATCCGTGCAACTTTACATCTTTCCATACTTTTCATTTCCTCGATTTCTTCTTGAGTGTAGAGGTGTGCTACTGAGCTATAATTAAGAGATCCTGCTTCTGCGTTTACGATGTGACACATTAGGTCGTAGTATTCTTCAAAGAAATCATCTGCTATCTTTTTCGCTGCTATATATATACTTTCGACTTCTCCTCTGTCAAGAACATACGTTTCCTTTTGTTCACATATGTTGGAATACATTGGTTCAATAACTTCATCTAGAGCTTTTTGCACATGTATTTTGTGTGCTGCTGAAAAATTAGGTATGTTGTCAATTAAAGCTATATACTCATAATACTCTGACTCTAGTTCTGCGATATGTTTTTGGATTTCATCACTTCTTTCTACATATTCGAGGTATTTTGCTTCTAATGTGTTAAAATCCCGATTTGCTTCGCTACAAACTAAGTCAGCTTGTACAACTTGGTACATAGCTTCAATTTCTGCCTTTTCGAGCTCATGTTCTTCTAGGTATGTTATTACATCCTCCATTTCTTGTTTTAAGTTGTTTAGGTCTTCGTCCGTTGGTATTCTTGGCCCTATCGCATTTTGAACAATAGAAATAAGTTTCTCTGCAGACTCTTTGCCTACATTAAGCGTATAACACGCCATTATTCCTATAATTCCTGCTAATATTGCGCAAATACACCACTTGAGCTTTACATTCATTTCTGTCTAATCTCCCCTTTGTGCATTTTCTAAACGGGCGTACTATTTATTATACATTATTTTTCTACTTATTTCAAGTATTTTTCCTAAATAATTCCCAATGATTGTAATTTTTATAAATTCTAATTTATAAAATACTTTTATGTGTTATTTAATTCATGTTGACAGTTTTTAAACTCCCTAGTATAATAGAGTTGTTATGATAAAAAAATATTTAGATAAATTAGAATTTAATATTATAGTAGAAAAAATTTCAAATAATTGCCATACTTTTATTGGTAAAAATATTGCAAGTAAACTTGAACCTTCAACAAACAGTGAAAAAGTTTTTAATATGCTGTCTGAAACTAGCGAAGCATGTGAATTAATTCACCTACTTGGTGGATTTCCACTTGAATTTATTGATGATATGAGTTTGCCATTGAAAAAGCTTGAAAGTTCAATCCCATTAAATGCAAAGTTTTTATTAAATATGGCAAATGTTTTAAAAAATTCAAGAGAACTTTTAGAATATTATAAAAGCGGACAGAATTTAAAAAGTTCTAAATATGAAGATAATAAAAGTTCCTTTGATAACAACTCCTCATACTTACATAATAAAAACTCAATTGACAGTAATAATAATGAATTTACCTTTTTAAATAGATATTTTGATAAACTATATACTAATAAAAATATAGAAGATAAGATACTTTTTAGTATTATTTCCGAAGATGAAATTGCTGATAATGCTTCTTCTAAGCTTGCATCTATTAGGCATAATAAGAAGAATTTAGAATCCCAAATTAAGTCTAAACTTAACTCAATTATTCATTCTGCATCATATTCAAAATATTTGATGGATAGTGTTGTTACTATTCGTAATGACAGATATGTTATTCCTGTTAAGGATGAATATAAAAGCTTTGTAAAAGGCTTTATTCATGATGTATCAAGTAGTGGTTCTACTGTATATATTGAACCAGTTGCAATTTTTGAAATGAATAATACTATTAATAATTTAACTATTGATGAAAATAGAGAAATTGATGTAATACTTGAAAATTTATCAAGCATGCTGTATCCTATTTTTAATAATTTAAAAGAAACTATTAATTCAATTGGTATGATTGATTTTATTGTTAGTAAAGCTAAATATTCTATTGACCATAACTGTGTCATGCCTAAGATTGATAATTTTATAAATTTTAAAAATGCTAGACATCCATTGATTTCAAAGGATAGTGTTGTCCCTACTTCAATTTACTTAGGAGTTCAAAATAGCATAAATAATCACTTTGAATTAACTAATGAAACAACTAAGCCTTTAATTATAGATGACAATAAAAAACACTTTAGAACTCTAGTTATTACAGGACCTAATACTGGTGGTAAAACTGTAACTTTGAAAACTGTTGGGCTTCTTTGTGCTATGGCTCAAGCTGGCTTACATATACCAGTAGCATCTGGAAGTTCTATAAAAGTTTTTGACAATATCTTTGCTGATATTGGTGATGAACAAAGCATTGCAGAATCCTTAAGTACATTTTCATCTCATATTACCAATATTGTTCAAATACTAGATTGCTTTACTGAAAATAGTTTAATTTTAGTTGATGAGCTTGGCTCTGGTACAGATCCTATTGAAGGCTCAAGTCTTGCCATCAGTTTGATTGAAACCTTTCATAAAAGAGGAGCTTTTACAGTGGCAACTACTCATTATCATGAAATGAAAACTTATTGTATTTCACATGAAGGTTTTGAAAATGCAAGTTGTGAGTTTGATATAAAAAACATGAAGCCTACATATCACTTATTAATTGGTATTCCTGGAAAAAGTAATGCTTTTGCTATTTGCAGGAGAATTGGAATTAATGATGAGATTATAGATAGAGCATCTTCACTAATTAGTAAACCTGACACTGACATTGAGACTTTATTAAAACATATCTATGATACTAAAAAGGATATTGAAGAAAAGCAAGCCGAAATTGATAAAAATTTAAATCAGGTTGAAAATTTAAGAAAGTCCTTAGAAAGTGAACATTCTAATAAATTAATATCTGAACAAGAAAAAGTTGAAAAAGCTAAAACTGAAGCTAGAGAAATTCTTATAAATGCTAAAAAAGAGGCAAATTCTATAATAAGTGAACTTTCACATACCAAAGATATTAAAAAAGCTAATAACTTACGTAATCAATTAAATAATTCTATTAAAGAGAGTAATTCTGGAAGCGGTCTTGATTTAAGCGTTCTATTAAAATTAAACAATAAAGACGCTAACAGGCTTGATATTTCAAATGGCAAAAAAGGTAAATCTTCTAATGCTCAAAAATCAGTATCTTCTAGCTATATTCAAAATAGAAAAGCAATGTCTATCTCTACTGAAATTAACCTTCTCGGTGAAACTGTAGATGTTGCAGTTGATATATTGGAAAAATATCTAGATAATTGCAAAATGGCTGGGCTTCATAAGGTTAGAGTTGTTCATGGTAAAGGGACAGGTAAACTTAGAGAAGGTATTCATAGGTACTTAAAAAGGTCAAAATATGTAAAAGACTTTTATATTGCACCTTTCGGTGAAGGAGACTATGGAGTTACAATTGTTGAGTTAAAATAATATAAAAAAACGAAGTTGTCGTAATAATTTACGTTTTAGCTTCGTTTTTATTGTTTAATTATCTTTTCAATCTTATCTATTGTTTCCTAAACACCTACATATTCTTTTTTGGCATCTACAGATTCTACATGCTCGAGTGTTAGGCAAGTCGTCATCATCATTATCATTGTCGTCGTCATTATCGTTATTATTGCCACATCTGTTGTCAAAAAATCTGTCAACTAAGCTTGTTATGAGTGCTGTAGCTAATGCTAGTAAACCATATATTATAGCCACTATTATTGCTGTAGATGAACCTGCAAATATAGCAAATGCTACGATTAGAGATATTGCAAATATTATAGCTGATACTAATATAGGATTATTTAGTATTTTTTCTAGAGCAATCGAAAATATAATTACAGAAAGTGGAAGTACAAAAAATAGTAATAATAAAGTATTCATTTTTTTCTCCTCCTGAAATATACTATGAATAATCCATATAATATGTTAATAATATAAATAATAAAAATATATAACTTCAATAGGCTATATTTTTATTATTATTTTTTAATCGTAATAGACCTTCATTAAGCAAAGTCCATTTGCTGGGAGAGTTTTTCCAGCATATTCTCTGTCTCTTTTTTCTAATATTTCTTTCATATAGTTTGGCTCAATTTTGCCTTGTCCTACATCAACAAGTGTTCCTGAAATTATTCGTACCATATTATATAAAAATCCATTTCCAGTAAGTTCAATAATTACAAGTTCTCCTTCTCTAAAAACTTTAGCATCATATATAGTCCTAACACTACTTTTACTACTAGTTCCACTTGCTTTAAATGATTTAAAATCATGTTCTCCTATTAAATAATTTATTGCTTCATTCATTTTATTTTCATCTAAAGGTAAAGGAAAGTGATATTGAATATATCTATAAATTGCAGTTCCATGCTCAGTATTATTTATAACATATCTATATGTCTTTTTTTTGCAAGTATACCTACTATGGAATTTCTCATCTACCTCTTCTGCCTTTTTTACCCTAATAGATTTTTTTAACATGGTATTTAATGCATATGGTATCTTATCTGTTGGAATAGTGCATTCCGTTTTAAAATTTGCAACTTGTCCTAAGGCTGAAACTCCAGCATCAGTTCTACCAGATCCTATTAATTCAACTTTTTCTCCAGTTATAGTTTCAATCGCTTTTTCAATTTCACCTTGAATATTAAGTTTGTCGTTTTGTTTCTGCCATCCTTTAAAATCTCTACCATCATATTCAATAATAAGTTTTATATTTCGCATTACATATTTCCTTTTTCTTTACTTTTCATAAACTTACCTTTGATTTTTGTTATCTTACTTTCTCTTTCTTCTGCTCCAAACCTAGAAGTTACTAAATATTTTATTAGTATACGTTTTAGTGCATCTTCTTTAACATCAGCAATTAAAGTTCCATCTTTAGCAATAGATATTTTTCCAGTTTCCTCTGATACAACAACTACTATTGCATCTGACTCTTTCGAAATTCCCATTGCTGCTCTATGTCTAGTTCCTAGTTCTTTTGCTATATCTTTATCAGCTGATAAAGGTAAAATACATGCCGCTGAAGCAATTTTATTATTTGCTATTATAATTGCCCCATCATGAAGTGGTGTATTTTCAACAAATATATTTACAATTAGTTGTGGTGAAATTATTGCATCCATTTCAACTCCAGATTCTATAATATCCTGAAGTTTTATTTCTCTTTCAAATACAATTAATGCTCCCGTTCTTTCTTTAGCAAGCTCTTGAATTGCTATTAATATTTTGTATATATCTTCTTTAGTTTTATCAATTATACTCTTTTCAATTCCTAAGAGTTTTGTAAAAGTACTTGAGCCTAGTTGTTCTAGTGCTCTTCTAAGTTCTGGTTGAAATATAACAATTATTGCAATTACACCATAAGTCATTATTGATGTAAGTATAAAGTTTAATATCCTAAGTTTAAATATTCCACTTAGTAATGTAATTACAATTAATAAAACTATTCCTTTTAATAATTGTAATACTCTTGATTTTTTAGCAATTTTTACAAAACTATATACTAGTACTAAAACAGCTATTATATCAAGTATTAATGGAATAATTGATAATGGGTTTGCTCTTAGGTCATTTAAGTACTGTGTAACATCTATTTGCATTTTTTTATTCAACTCTTCAAACATCTTTTCCTCCGTTTATTTTGGAAATTTTTATAATAAAAATAATTTTTGCCATCAAATAAAGTAAACTTTCTAATATTACATTGATCAGTTAATCACACTATTTAGCTACTTTTTGTTATCCTATTAACATAAATATTAATGATGCTGTTGCTGCAAAACACATAATTAGTGCTAATATTAAAGCAATTATTCTTGTTAGTCCACTTCTTGTACTATGATATTTTTTGCTCTTCTTTTCCTTTTTGTTTTCTTCTTCCATTTTTTATTATATCCTTTCTTGAAATTTGTAAAATAACATGAATAATTTTTAAAAGTTATTATTATTCATCCATATCTCCCACTTTACTTAAAATCTTATCGTTTAGGCAAGCTTTATTTTTTTTATTTATTTCTAAATTCTTAAAATTACTTGCCTAAACTATTTTTTAATATACTACAAAGTTTACAGTTCCTTCCCAATAGTATTTATCATTCCAATAATATCTATTTGTATAATGCCCAAATATTTTGTATCTATAAGAACTTGTATAATAGTATCCATAACTATTTGCATCTTCGTCATATGCTCTTCTTAGTTTTGATCTATTATAATTACCATATGTATTATTTTCTTGTGAATTTATTATAAGTGTAAAGGCATCTCTACATCCTACAAACATTCCTTCTAAGTTGTACATTGAAACATTTGTTGTATTTAATGCACTTAAGTTAACAGTTCGTAAATCTTGACATTTTAAAAACATATTTCTCATATTTGTAACATTTTCTGTATTATCTCCCGATAAGTTGGCTGTTCGTAATCTTTGACAATTGTTAAACATATCATTCATATATCTTACATTACTTGTATTTCCATTAGATAAATTAGCTGTTGTAAGTGCTCTACATTCCATAAACATTCTAGACATATCTTGCAAATTAGGACATTTCCATCCTGACATATCTACTGTTGTTAATCTATCTCTTGTATAACTTTCTCTTTGTTCTCTTTGTGGAACTGTTTCTACTGCAGGTGCTGTATAATATATTCCTTCAAACATACCATATACACTAGTTAAATTATCTGACTCTAAGTTTGTCATATTTACTGTTGTTAATGATTTTGTTCTATAGAATACTCTATTAATGTTGCTTAATTTAGGTGCTTTCCAATTATTCATTGATACTGTTGTTAAATTGTCTCTTTCAGATAGCATAGTTCCTAAAGTTGTTATCTGAGCAACCTCCCAATTATTCATTTCTACTGTTTGTAGCTTTTTACAATCATCAAACATTACATGTACTGCTGTTAAATTGTTAGCTTTCCAATTGTTCATTGAAACATTTGTTAGTTTTCTACAAGATGTATAGAAGTTTTCAAGGTTTGTAACTATTATTTCTCCTCCAGCTTGTGCTAAGTCCAAGTTAACTGTTCTTAACTCTTCTCCACCTCTTAAGAATGATGACATATCTGTAACTTTTGATACATTCCAGTTCCATGAATTCCAGCTAAAGTTTGTTATAGAGTCACAACTTTCAAACATATTAGCCATTGTTGTAACTTTAGTGTTTACTAATCCACGTAGATTGATATTTGTAAGTTTTTTACAATATGAAAACATAGAATCTAAGTTAATTCCATCCTTATACCAGTTATTGTTCCAGCTTTCTAGATTAATACCTTGTAATGCTTCACATGCAGTAAACATATTTATGAAAGTTGTTGTATTTCGTACATCCCAGTTTGCAACATTTATTGTTCTCATTTTTTTACAGCCTCTAAACATGTTAATCATTCTTGTTACATTTGATACATCCCAATATTCTCCAGAAGATACTAAGTTAAGTGATGTCAAGCTTTCACAAGCAGCAAACATATTAGACATGTCAGTACATGCATTTGTTTTTACTCTTGCTATATTAAATGTGTTTGTTTGTAATGATGTACAGTTATTAAACATACTTACTACTTTTTGTCCTAAAATCCACTCATATAGATTCAAGCTACGTAATGCTGTACAATTGTTAAACATCATTTCTTGGTCCTTTTCTTTGTTATCTCCAAGTGTTCGTGCAGATGTAACCCATGAACTCAAGTCCATACTCATTATAGCACTACATCCACTAAATAATGATTGCATTTTTTCAGCTTTTCGTGTATCCCAATTATTTAATGTAAATGTTGTAACATTTTGACAATCAGTAAACATGTAACTCATATTTTCAACATTTGCTGTTGTGAAATTTCCTTGTGAGCTCATAGCTATTACAGTTTTTAGTGCCATACAATTTGAGAACATGTATCTAGTATCTCTTAAGTTTAGAGTATTCCATGTACTAATATTTATATTTTCCAGTGATATACAGTCTGAAAACATATATTCCATAGTGTCTACATTTCCAGCATCCCAATTGTTTAGAGTTGCTGTTTTTAAGCTTAAACAGCTATTAAACATATATTGCATCTTAGTTACATTGTTAACATTCCATGTACTTGTTGTAGCATTTGCTGTAATTCTTTCTAGCTTTTTACAACCCTTAAACATATATTGCATGTCTCGTACATTTTCAGTGTTCCAATTACTTAAATAAATATTATTTACACTTTCACAGTCTTCAAACATTCGCTCCATGTATTGTACTTTTCCTGTGTTCCAGCTATTTAAGTCTAGATTTCCTTCAAGTTTTGTACATTTATAAAATAGTTTTCTCATATCTGTTATGTTATCAGTTTTTAGATTTCCTTCATTAACTAATTTGTGAAGGTTTGGCCAATTTGTAAACCATTCTATTTTTTGTCCTCTTACTGTTATAGGCTCAACAAACCTAACTTCTACTACATTGTTGTTTTCATTTGCATTTGTCATAAATTTCTGTTCAGTACCTAGTGTAACAGCATATGTCTTATTAGCCATTTTTCCTGATATTTTTGATGCTGCTTCAGTATTTGCAAATGCTAATGTTCCATCTGAATGTAATGTTGCATAGTATATTGCTCTATTATCTGTAACTGTTATTATTACTTGTCTTGTTGCTCCTGAAGTTTCACCAGTTATTACTAGTATCGCAGACCCTTGCTTATTACCTGTAAGATTTCCTGTATTAGGATCAAGTGTTACAACTCCATCATTTCCTGGAATTGTATATAATTCATATATTAGATTTTCGTCTTTTACTAATTCAATTTTAATATCAGCTCCATCATCTGCTCCAAGTCTATATGTTTCCCCAGCTGAAATTGTAATATTTCCTATATCAATTACTTGTTCTACTACATCACATTCAAAGTTTGCACTTGCTATAGCTCCTGTGTTAGCTACAATCATGTTTCCACTTATAATTACTGTAACTGGATTTAAAGTTTTGGTATTTGCTCTAATTGTACCTCTATCTGTTGAATTATTCCATTGTGGAATCTTTATTTTATTTGTATCTGATGAAGTTGCTGTAAGTACATCTCTCGAATCTGTTTTAGTTGCATGTATATTCATTCTTTCATTTGTAAGCATTGTAACTTTTTTACTTGTTATATCTCGTTCTCCTGTTGTAGCTACTTCATAAATCTTTATTTCTTCATTGTCAAGCTCTGTTGGTGGTGGAGTATCTGCTGGTGTAACTATTACTGTTGAACGTGCTGTATATGTTGTTCCATTTACACTGGTCTCTAAAAATACACTAGTTTGTCCAACCCTTAATCCTTGTACTCTAGAGCTTCCTGTAATTCCACCTATGTTATTTGTTGCTATGTTCATATCATTAATTGATTTTATAGTAGGCATTCCTGGTATGTCTGTATCAACTAATGCATTACTTGAGATTTCTTCCCCTACTTTTATTGATACTACTTTTCCATTGAAGTAATAGGTATGTGGAGGTATTGATGGTGTTATTGGAACTACTTCTCCATTATAATCTGGATCTGTTACTGTTGGTACATTTAAATTATTTTCATCACTAAAGTTTTTGTCTATATCATTATAAGTTTTGTCAATGTTCTCTCCTAATTCTGTTCCATTATTCATGTATCTATGATAGTTTAGTCCTGAATGGTGTTTGTAAGATGCTCCCTTTTCACGTGCTAATGCTGATATATATGCTGTTTGTACTGTTTCGGATATTGGAAGTATTGTTGAAGTTAACTCATCACCTCGTCTTACTGTTTTAGTACTTTTTTGTCCTATTAAATCATCAGTTGTTATTCTATTTTGATTTCTTGATATTATACATTCATATGCTCCTGTCCCTGGCTGGAAATAATAATTTAGAGATTGAGTTATTTCGTCTCTTTTCCCATCTGAATCTTCATCTAATATTTGTGTCTTTGTATCATTTAATTTAGGATATGTATTTAACACTGGTTCTTCCTCATAGTCAATGTTCCTATATCCAACAACTCCTGTTGAAGCACCTGATTTGTCTCTATTATATTCTTCACAAGATGGAGAATGATATTCTGGAAGACTTTTTGCTACATAGTTTGCTTCATGTTCTGCTTGTGATAATCCTTCTACTGTATCTTGAACATATATTGCATCTCTTCCTATAAATTCTTTATTTTTCTTATTTGTAACTACTGCATAATTACTGTAAAATTTATATTTTCCAACTGGCAAACCTTGCATGAATGAAACAGTTGTTAAGTTGTTTGCAATTTTATACCAATCACTTTCTGATAATGTTGGCATTGCATAACTAAATGTATTTGATACATAGTTATTAAAATTTCCTATTGAATTTACTAGACTTGATTCTATTGAACTTACTATTACATCTATTCTATGGTTGTTAAATATTGATACTTCTTCTTCTGGATCATTTCCATCTAGTGTAAAGTCAAATGGACATGCTTTGCTTAATTCTGAATATGATACTTTTACATGTGCTGAATTATAATTTTCTCCATTTCTATCACTTGGATATACTTCATATTGATTATTGAAAAATACTGATTTAACATCTCCATAAGTTCCATCTGTGTTTTCTCTAACATTTATATCTTTTAAATATGGATGTACTTTTTCTGAGAATTCTTTTGCATTTTTATAATAATTAAATGCATTTACATCTTTAAAGTTTTCTGGTGCATATAAGTTCTCTGGGTTAGTATCCCAGCCTGAAAACTTGGTGTGTTTTGCAAGTTCTTTTAACATGTCGTTATTGATAAACACACGTACATCATTGTCAAGGACAAATATTGGTATTCCATCATATGATGTATTAAATGTTGCCATATCTGTTGAATTTATTTCTTCTTGTGGCATTAGATAATATTTTACTTCATTATAGTTTATGTAATTATAATATACTGGTGTTTCATGTACTGCTTGTTTTACTATTCTTGTTCTATTCCCATCTATGTCTTTTACTTTCAATTCATCTGTAAAGGATATGTATTCTCCTAAAGTTTCAGGAGTTATCGTTATATCTCTATCTCCTTTATTTGTAAGAGTTGCTGTTCTTGTACTTTCGTTAATCTGTACTTTATTTGAGTTTATGTAATATCCTGAAGCTGTAATATATCTGTCATTTCCATCACTGTCTTTTCCATGGGTTCCTGATATACTTATATAGTTATCAAGTGAATAATTTATTACTATGTCAAATTGGCTTCCATCTGATGCCGTTCCTTGATATTCGCATGAATAATATGTATATGGCATTAGTCCATATTCTAACTTTGTATCTTCTGTTGTTGAGTATTGTGCTCTTTTTAGTCCATTTCCTGTTCCTACTGTTCCTATGCTTCCAACGTTTTTAAATGGCCCATATACATAATATCCATCATACAATGTAAATAACATTGATGGTATATATTCATTTAATTCAGTTTTTGTATATCCACTTTTATCTAGTCCTAAAGATAAACTATTGAAAAATGAGTTCACAGATGCATTTATATCTCTTTCTCTTGAGTTATTTACACTCGCAAACGAATTATGTAATGTATTCATCTGATATGCTCTTATTGCATCATAAGTTGCATTTGTTAGTACAGTATCATAGTGTGCTTCATTGTTTATTACTTTTATTAAACCATCTGTATATGTTGATAATACTAGCGCTATTGGCACTATTATTATTACGAAAATAACTGCTAAATGTTGTAACTTCATCTTTTTCTTTCCTTTTAATTTTTTATTTTTGCTTTTGATTTTTGTATAAAATTTTTCAAAACTATCATATCAAAATGGGCTTCTTTTTTCAATAGCTTTAGGGAAATAAATTTGAAAAAAATGAATGTTTATTATAAAAATTAAAACTCATTATTATATTAATGAAATTCAATATAATAAATGAGTTTTTTATAGATTATTCATGTTCTGATGTTTTTCCATGAATACAATATCCATGAGAAGTACTATATCCATGTGAGCATTTTGTTCCTCCTGATCCGTCTGCATGAAGTACATGTATGTCTTCCTGGTCCTTTACTTATGCTTTTTGATGGTCGGTTTCCACATGCACAATCATAATAAGCGTATTGTACTCCTCCACATACTGAACATGTCACCTTATAATAGCCATTTGTAGTATATGTTTTATTACATCTTCCACATTTGTAACTTCCACTCTCATATATAAATGTTTTCTTATCACTATTACATGTTACTGTACCATTTCCAGAACATGTTGTACATTTTTTTGCTGAATTACAATTTAATGTACTACCACTACACATAGTCTTTACACTATATACACTACTACTGGCAGTATTTATTCCATCAGTAACATCTATTCTATAATAATATGTTTTGTATTCTGTTAAATATCCTTCTTCTAACTGCACTTGTATTCCTTGCTCTGTTTCAGCTGATGTATCAACTAACTTTAATTTATTTGATTCTTCTCCTAGATATAATTTATATGTTAATTTGTCATTATCTTCATCAATAGCTGTTGTATTGATTGTAATACGACTTGACGTTTTTGAATTTAATTCCACTTCTGTAATTATTGGCGATTTTCCTAAAGTTCTAGCATTTATATCTTTCCTTGTATTATTACCTACCTTATCTGTTACAATTATATAACAATTATTATTGTAAATTTCACTTTCTATTATAAATTCGCGCAAATCAATAACTTTAATATTATTTACTGTTTCTTCTTTTTCTAAAATATCATTTACAAAAACTTTATATTTTACTATTCCACTTTGACTATCTGTTGCTGTTACACTTAATTTAAGTGATGTTGATGATAATGCTGTTGATGTTAATGAATTTATTGTTGGTCCTTCATTATCAAAATTAAAACCTTCGCTCCTCCATTTTTCCCTTTCTCCTGATTGTGTTTCTATCATTGTCCATAAATAATATGTTCCAGTAATACCTTCTTTTGATATTGTATCTCCATTCTTAAATGTTTGTTCTTCTATAAATTGACTGTCTTCTGGTGTTGTTGTACTTGTAAGCCATATATACTTTGCTTTAACTATTTTATCTGTTGTTTCTTGTATTGTAACTTTTGTTGAATGTGATTTTTGCCATTCATTATTTCCGTTTGGATCAAATGTTACTGATGCTACTATTCCATCTACTTTTGCTGTTGTTTTTGACATTAATTCTCCATATGTTTTTATTGTATATATTCCATTTTGTGTTGCTATATATGGCTCTGTTACTTCTGTCCTTGCTGGATCATATGTGTATTCCTTTATTTTTTCTCCTAGTAGCCATATTTCTATCTTGTTTATGCCATTCTTTCGTTCAATTGTATTTATTGTGATTGTTGCATTCTTTTTATCATCTGCTAGTTGTATTGTTGCTTCAACTTCTGGCCATACTAAGTCTTTTGATAAACCTAAGTATCTACCTATCTTTGGTACACTTCTATCTAACTCATATGCATACTTTCCTATTATTGCCACATCTCCTTTTACATCTGCACCTTCTATTTCGCTCTTTATTAATTCATCTAGGAATT